>JBDKUU010000755.1:0-8744 GCA_039679525.1 Phycisphaerales bacterium
GGCACTGTCATCGTCGTGGACAGGGCGGTTGTGACCCGGGTCCCTGCGCGCGAACGAAACGCCAGGAACAGCGGCAGGGCGATCACCGAGAAGACGAATAGCGCCTCCAGGTACCACAGGTGCAGCCCCATCCAGGCGAAGTTGCCGCCGAAAGCGTACCAGCCGTCGAAATAGTCCGGGTAGAAACTCCAGAACGAGCCGGAGTATTGCCCGTGGCTGAGCCGCTCCAGATAGACCTGGTAGGGGGCGATCACGACGAAGATCCCGAACAGCAGCGGCACCGCCAGCCGCTTGCATCGAGAGCCGAGGAACTGCCGCCAATTCTGGACCGACAGGGAATGGTATGTGCTGATTCCCGAGAGCACGAAGAACAGCGGCATCATCCACTGTACCGCGATAATCAGTGTGAGAAATGAAACCGCAACGCTGGTTCGGTCGCTCTTGACATGCCAGCCCTCGGTGTCGAAGAAGCGGCCGCAATGAAACAAAAAGACCGCCATCATCGCCAGGGCTCGGAGCCAGTCCACGTCGCGACGGCGCGTCAGTTCACACGATCCTTCCACTGGATACGGGCTTTGTCTCATCGCGATTCTCTCCCCGGAGCAGCGTGCCCAGGACTTCCATGGTCCGGGCGGTTGCCCCTTGGTCTTGCCGGATGATTTCCTGTCCGGCTTTCGCCACGGTCGCGGCGTAGGCCGGTTCGGACAGGCACTTTCGCATGGTCGCCAGCAGATCGTCGCCGTCTTTCACCTCGATGGCGCCGCGGCCGGCGAGCAGGACCTCGACAGTCTGACGAAAGTTGAACGCGTGCGGGCCGAAGAGCGTGCATTTGCCCAGGGCTGCGGCCTCCATCATGTCCGAGCCGCCCATCGGGACGAGCGAGCGGCCTACGAGGATGATCCGGGCGAGGGAATAGAACTTCCGCAGATCGCCCATGGTGTCGCCGAGGATGATCGCGTTGCCGGCGTCGGCGACGCGAGTCGTCGTGCCCTTGAGCCGGCTGTAGCGAACCGCAGGGAAACCCGCCTGCTCGATCAACTGGGCGACCTCGTCGAATCGCTCGGGTTTGCGGGGGACGATCGCCAGACGCAGATCTTTGTACCTGGCGTCTTCGACAAGCGACTTGTAGACGTCGAGGACGATCTTCTCTTCGTCGTCGCCCGTGCCCCCCGCGACCCAGAGTTTCGCATCGCGGAGATTCAGTTGCGCGGCCAGTGCGTCGGCGCCGTCAACACGGTCGGCGACCTGGGCGGTGTCGTACTTGAGAGAACTGGTGACGATCACCCGATCGGCGGGACAGCCCAGCTCTCGGAATCGCTCGGCGTACTCCGGCGTCTGCGCCAGGACGCGTGCGATCTTCCCGAAGAACGTCCGTGTCACCGGCTTGATCCGGCGGTATCGCGAGAAGCTCCTGTCGCTGATACGCCCGTTGAGGACGACCACGGGGACGTGCCTCCGATGGGCGGTGAAGAGGAAATTGGGCCAGACCTCGAGCTCCATGAGCAGGCAGACCGAGGGTTGAAGCCGATTGAACGCCCGGCGAACGATCCACGAGACGTCGAAGGGATAGTAGAACACCGACCGTTTGCCGCCGAAGAGCTTGGCCGCCTGGGCGTAGCCCGTGTCGGTCGTCGTGCTGATGACGATTTCGAAGTCAGGGTACTGCCTCTCGATCTCGGCCACCAGGGTCTTGGCGGCGTTCACCTCGCCCATGCTGACCGCATGGAGCCAGATGCACTTCTTTCGCATGTCCTTGCGACTGACGTTGCCGAACCGCTGGTCCCAGCCGTCGCGGTAACGTTGATGCGCGATCATGCGATAGAAAAGCACAGGACTGAACGCAAGTCCTGCGAGTATGTACGCCAAGTCGATAATGAATCTCATATCCATCCTGCAAAGGCATGCTGCGAATTCCTCACGGCATGATAGTGCCGCGGGCCGGCGGTGTCAAATGCCGCCGGCCCGCAAGGTGGATTGAGAATCGATCCGCTCTCGGCGATCAGGGCGTGGTGTTCGTCGTCGCAGCTTCGACCCGCTGCAGCTCGAGCGAAGGATCCCCGTCGAGGAAGAGCCCGCCGCCGCGGACGATCAGGTTGAAGTCCACGAACAGGTTCATTCCGATGATGCCGTCGAGCGTGCCGCCCTCCGGCGAGGAGATGTCCATCAGCACGACGGGAACGTGGGTGGCTTTGAACCACTGGCCGAGGGCCGGGATTTCGATCGCGTCGACGTAGAAGCCCGGCGCGTTGATCACATCGCCCGTGACGCCTTCGATCTCGACCTCGAACTCGGGGTTCGCCGGGTTCAGTTGCAGCCTCGCGGCCATTCGAGTACCGACTACGGTGACCTGGGCGCCGGTATCGAGCATGAACCGGTTCTTGTCGATGGCGCTCTTCTGGCCCTGGTAGAGATCGACGCTGTGAACGAAGAAAAGGCTCTGCGAAGAGTTGCCGATGATCGTCGACGGCCCGGCGGGCGGGAAGTCCATGCCGGTGCTGCCGCCGCCCAAGCCGCCCAGGATGTCATCCAGGTTCCAGTCCGACCCCCCGCCCATATCGAGCGTGGGGATGTACTGAACGCTGATGCCGCCCAGCGGACGCAGCTCCAGAGGGATGACGTTGGTGAAGCTGGGGGCACACGGATCGTCCGTCTCATACATCTGGATCTGAGGGCCGGTGAAGGTCTCGTCGCCTCGCGTCAGAGTGATCTTTTGATCGTTGCGAATCAGCGTCGTGTAGTAGACGGCCATCGGGCTTCCGATAGCCGTCGGCAGGTCCGGGGCGGTCCCGGGATTCTGGCCGACCACGACGGCCACGTTGCTCTGGCCCATCATGCCCGACTGGTCGAGGGTGAGGCTCGTGGGGGCGACGGCGTCGAGCCCGTCGAGAAAGACCGCCAACGGATAGCTGATCAATGCGTCCACCGATCCGCTCACGCCGCTGACGGTGGTCATGTTCGAAGTGACCAGTCCCTTGTAGATGCCGGCTCGCGTGGCGTCGGCGTAGCCGATCACGTGGGCGCTGGCGCCGGTGTCGAGCAGTCCTATAATATAATCTCTCTGTGCATTCACGCCTGTTGGGTAGCTGCCTCGAATGGAGGTCTCGACAACGGCCTCCATCTCCAGGTCGTCGCCCCGTTGCTTGGTGATCGACACAGCGATCCACGGCACAAACCCATCGACGGGCGGCGAGTCCACAAGCAGTTCGTCCTCTGCGGCCGAGATCGCTATCCTGCCTTTGGCGGCCGGTGTCTTCTGGGCCTGCCTCTGTTCGAGGGTGGGCAGGGGACTATCCTTGGGGTGGTGAATGCCCTTGATTCGTCTGCCGCCGCCGGCCTGCCAATCCACGTCCTGACGCTCCCAACTCTGCGTCGACGCCAACAGGGGGGCCGTGAGGGTGAATACCAAGAGGGAAATGATTGCGACCTGGACTTCGACTCGTACCCGATTCATCGTTTTCATGGACTACCCTTTCCGGTCTACGTCCATTATAGCATATGGCGGGCTCGCAGAAAGGCGAAAAGGAGCCGGCCGTGCTCTCTACAGAAGAAGTGCCGGCTCGGATCGCGGCGCAACGGTTTCTTTGCTCAATTTCCAAACGGGGCTTGACGCGCCGGGGCGTGGTGATACGATAGGGACGTTGTCGGGCATGAGTCCCCGTAGCTCAACTGGATAGAGTGTCAGCCTCCGGAGCTGAAGGTTGTGCGTTCGAGCCGCACCGGGGACATTTGTAGTTCCTTTCAGCGTATCGACTTATGTCGGCGCATTCCCGTCGTTTCCCTCGATTGGCCTTGCCAGGTTCTCCTTTGTCATCGTCGATGGTTATGGTAAGCTCTCGACATGATCTCGATCCGCGGCATGACAATCACCGATATCCCGCTGGGTTTGAGGCTCACCCGACAGGCGGGATGGAACCAGTTGGAGGCGGACTGGTTGCGATTTCTCGCGATGCAGCCGGACGGGTGCTTCGTCGGGGAGTTGGATGGTCAGGCTGTCGCGACGACCGTGACCTGTGTCCTCGGCCCGGTGGCTTGGATTGCGATGGTCCTGGTAGAAACCACGGCCCGCCGGCAGGGCATCGCAACGGCACTGCTCCGGCACGCTCTGGATTTCCTGGACGGCAGTGGCGTCGAGACAGTCCGCCTGGACGCCACATCGGCAGGGCGGCCGGTCTATGAGAAGCTGGGTTTCAGACCGGAGTATCTGCTCACGCGATACGAAGGCATCGTCCCCGAGGGAATCGAACGGGCCGGGGCGATCCACGCCGGCGAGCGAGAATACGGCGAGATCGTCGCCTTCGACCAGGAGACGACAGGCACTCCTCGCGAGAAGATGCTCACGCCGCTCTTCAAGGAATCGCCGCAGGGCGTGCACGTTGTCCGGCGGGAAGGGCGTCTGGAAGGATATGTCAGCCTGCGAAGAGGCGCCAACGCCACGCAGATCGGCCCATGCATAGCGACACCGTCGGCCGGCGAAACGCTGCTATGTGGCGCCTTGAGCTTTTGCGCCGGTCGGCGCGTCTTCATCGACATCCCCGGCGACAACGTTCCGGCCGTGGAAGTCGCTCAACGATGCGGCCTGCAACCACAACGGCAATTCACGAGAATGTGCCGCGGCGAGCCCGTCCGCGACCAACCTGCATTCATTTTCGCCAGCTCCGGGCCGGAAAAGGGCTGATGGACGCAAAGTTCCCATCAGTCCCATCAGTCCCATTTGTCCTATTCTTCTTCACGCACGATCCGTAAACCACGACAACGGCGGCAGATCCGCCATCGTCTTGAGCCCCGGCGTCGCCTGCAGAATGGACCGCACGACGTTGAGCGTCACGGCGCACGTGGCGATGTCGCCGTTGATGCCGCCGGCGATGCGTGAGCTGAATGTCGGCTCGCCTTCGATTCGGACCTCCTCGTAGGATTCAGGCTCGCCGACCGCCGCTTTGAAGGTCAGCGTGATGACCTCGTCGTCGCCGACGAAGCCGCGTCCCACCTGTTGGACGCCGCGAGCCATCCCTTTGACGATCGGCTTGTAGCCGCTGGCGACATCGCGCTCGGCCATCACCGGTTCGAGGCTCTCTGTCGTCCGGTCGAGCTTCCAGCCGAGACGGGCAGCCAGGAAGTCCACAGATTCCGGCAGGCCCACGTGTCGGAGCTTGCCGGCCTTGTGCCGGGCTTCGAATTCCTGGACGGTCAGGCCCGCCCCGATCTTCTGCTGGAATGGAATCCGCCGGACGGAGGCATCCTGGATTCGCCAGATCCGCACGCCCGTGACCTTCTGGCACAGGCCGGTCAGGACGCTGGGAAAGAAGTCCATCAGGTAGCCGGGATTCACACCGGTGCCGACGCAAGCGATGCCGCCTTCACGGCAGAGTTGATCGATCCGCTTGGCCAGGGCCGGCTGAGTTCGCCATGGATAGAAGAGTTCTTCGCACGTCGACACGATCGGAAGCTTGGCCTTGGCGAGTTGGGCGACCTGGGGTTCGAAGGCCGCCAGGCTGCTGACGGTCGTGACCACGGCGGCCTGCGGCGAATTGCCCCGGATGGCTTCGGCGAGACTGCCGACAATCGGAATGCCCAGGTGCGGGAGTTTGCAGAACTCGCCGAGGTCTTTGCCGATCTTGGCCGGGTCGCTGTCGACGGCTCCGACGATGTGAAAGCTGCCTCGTCCGACAGCAGACCGGACCATCATTTGCCCCAGGGGCCCCAAGCCGATGTGTACGATATCGATCATGTACGCTTTCCTTTCATTCCCATGCGAATCCGCGGTGCACGGATGTCTATCTCAACGCGATCTCGATACGGGCGTAGATGTTACCGGCCACGCCCGAAATCGGCAAGGAGGTTCTGTCCGGGAACACAAGTTGTGTGCAGTCCAGGCTTCGGGAATCTCTTGACGGCCCGGCCCGGCGGGAGTACAAGACGTTCGTGTCCCAGTTCCCGGGCAAGGTGAGCGGTCCGCCTCAGCCGGAGAATCGCGACCGAGAGACACCGTGGAGCCGCCGATGAGAACGAACCTGATCACTGTTGTCGTATGGTTGTCGTGCCTTGGCTGTGGTGTTCTGGCCGACGAAGCAGGGCCCGTGGCGTCAAAGCCCTTGTACCGCGATCCTGTCTACGACGGGGCGGCGGACCCGGTCGTCGTCTGGAACCGCCAGGAAGCGGAATGGTGGATGTTCTACACGAACCGCCGGGCCAATGCGGCCGGTCTGCCGGGAGTCTCGTGGGTTCACGGCACGCGGATCGGCATTGCGGAATCCGCCGATGGCGGGGCGACCTGGATGTACCGCGGCACCGCGGAACTGCCGATCGGGGGCAAGGAAGACACCCACTGGGCGCCGGACATCGTCTTCCACAATGGCACATACCACATGTTCCTCACGTTCGTTCCGGGCACGCACGAGGACTGGTCCGGCCAGCGGCGAATCGTCCATCTGACCAGTCCCGACCTTGTGACATGGAAGGACGCTGGGCAACTCCCCTTCGCGTCCGATCGCGTTCTCGACGCCTCCGTTCTCCAAATGACCGACGGCACGTGGCGGATGTGGTACAACGACGAGAAGGCGGGCAAGACGATCTTTCTGGCCGAGAGTCCCGACCTGATGACCTGGACGGATCGCGGCAGGGCGATCCCCGACCGGGGCGAGGGTCCCAAGGCGTTCCGCTGGCAGGGGGCCTATTGGCTGATCGTGGACCGCTGGCAGGACGGCCTCGCTGTGTACCGTTCGACCGACGCGAACAATTGGACGAGGCAGGCCGAGGCCCTTCTGGTCACGCCCGGCACAGGCGAGGATGACAAGGTCCACGGCGGCCACGCGGACGTCGTGGTCTCGGGCGACCGCGCGTTTCTATTCTACTTTACGCACCCGGGCCGCCGGCCCGACGCCCCGAAGACCGACACGGAGCAGCGGCGCAGCTCGATCCAGGTGGTCGAGATCAAGTACAAAGACGGCCAACTGACCTGCGACCGCAATCAACCCACGCGTATCCGCTTGGCCCCACCCACCCCAACGTAACGAGTCGGCACGACCCGGCAGGAGTGTCGAGGTCACTGCAAGGTGTCTCCTTGTGGCCCAGGTCGCTATTTTAGCAACTGGTAGTGCCTTTCAATGAACTTCATGGTTCTGTCATACTTCCCGCGGCACGGCTCGGGTGATGATATTCTCATTTCATCGAGTATGGGGAGCAGAGGGCACCGGTAGTTGGCGGCCCCATCCTGAAATCGATATGCGAGAACCTTTTGGCCGCGCAAGTTACGCATCGGGATTTCGTCAGATTGGACAAAACCATCGATGAACGAGCGACCGTACGATTCGACCTTCTCAATCGCAGGTAAAGTCAGGATTGAACCGACGAAGCAGGCGTTCCGCCGATCGCACTGGCCCTATCGTCTGGCTTGTGAACCCGCGGCTCGGTGATTCGTCAGATTCACGGGGTTATGTCCTCGCTCTCGCTGCCTCTGTCGCAGGAGGACGGCGAGCTTGCCCAGATCGTGCCCACATTCGCGCATGAGCTGATCTTTGGCTTTCCACACTTGCTCAATGATCTCATCCTTCATCTGTCTCTGCCTCTTCTCCCATCAATTCCTGGGGTGTACAAATCTCGGGTAACGAGTATCCGCTTGAGAGTGCCACAGCCCGGATAGCCGGCATCATTTCCGCGTTGTCGATATGGCGACAGTTCCACGTCAGGAGATAGTCCATGCGATGCACGGTAGCCAAGGCAACGTGAAGCGCGTCACCAGCAGCGTTCCCGGGGATCGCACCCGCATTGACCAGGACCTCTGCCAAGGCGAGTGCGGAGTCCGTGATTTCGAGCAGAGGCAACGATTGAAGGGACTCCAACCGACGTTGCGCTGCTATGGCGTCGCCGCCAGAAGACTCCTCAACCGTCAGTTCAGACGTGTACAGTTCGAAATCCTGCCGTCGGCGATCCCACCAGGCGGTGGTGATCTCCTGCCACGCCGCGGCGAGTAGGTCGCGGGAGGGCCTAGCGGTCAGATAACTGACAATGCTGGTTTCAATATAGACCCGCTTCTTCACGTTTGGCTCCCGAACTACCGCCCTTTGTGATCGCGCGGTACCGCTGAAGCGATCACAACCTTGTATTCTACGCGAACAATCCGTGGGCGTAAAGCCCCGATTACACCCCCTTGGTGGTATGTGCGTGTCTTGGGGTTCCCCGAGCTTCGTGTGCGACTAGATTTCGTGGGGGCGATTAGGCCCGTGTGGGGGCTGTGAGCGTATGGAGAGGGTGGAATCGCACAATCATAGGATTATCGCACAAGGAACTCGTCATGCCCAAGAAGGTCTCAACGCAGCAGTTGGAGAAGGCGTTGAGGGGAGAAGTCAAGACGTTGATCGCCGAGGTCGTCGAGGCGGTCAATCAGGCCCGGCCCGGCCGGATCATCCCGGATAGCGAGGAACGGGTTCGTCAAGCGAGCGCCCTGTTTCGCCAGCGTCTGTACGAGAGAGCCCTGCAGTTGCGTCAACAGAACAATGAGCAGGCTTTTTCCCCCTGTGGGCGAGGACGGCCTGACGTGGGAGAATAAAGGCCGCCGCTCGATCGAGTATTTGACGGTCAATGGTCCCATTCAGATCCGTCGGCGGGTCTACTGGAATCGCCGGCAAGGCTCGGTCAGTCCGGCCGATGGCTGGCTGGGCATGAGCGAAGGACGCTACAGCGTGGGGGTGCGCCAGTTATGCTGTCGGGAGGCCGCCGACAGCGACTTTCGCACGGCGGCCGAGGACCTG
>JBDKUU010000756.1:0-11371 GCA_039679525.1 Phycisphaerales bacterium
GAATCGCACGTGCAGCAGGCGGGCGTCGACCTGGAAGCCCTGGGCCCGCTGCTGATCGATCAACTGCTGCATCTCAGGCACCGCCGTCTCCGCGGGCATCTCGGACAGCAGCTCCATGTTCGTCGCGAACTTGCCGAACTCGAAAACGGTCTGGAGCGCCTGGAACGGCGGCTGATACGACGCCGTGATCGCGCCTTGGACCGGGATGTTCATCGGGATGATCGTGTGACAGACGTAGCCCGTGCCGCGTGCCTTGGTCTCGGCGCTGTCCTGGGCGACGAACTGAAGCCTTCCCCCGGTGAGGGCCCAGCCCTGGGGGATCTCGATCGACATCGACTGGTCCTGGAGACTCGCCTGCTGAAGCGGAACCTGCTTGCCCTGGCGTTTGCCGGCCTGCTGGAGCATCGCGGCCGGCGAAAGGGCGGTCGTGTCGACGGGAGCCGCCTCGGATTGCTCCGCCAGTTTGCGTCCTTCTTGCTGCACGGCGGCCACTCCTTCCGGCGTGTATGCGAGGTTTGCGGCGACAGTGATCAGGGTCGGTCGAAACTCGTTCCACACGGCGGCCTTGGCCAGCAGGAAGTAGACGGTGCCGATCTGTTCCGTGCGGAAGAAGTAGGCGTGACCGGTTCCTTTCTCGCCTTCGGCCGTGAGGGACAGATCCGCGACGGTTCGTTCCCGCTCCTTCGTGGAATTCATGTTGGCGACCGCCAGGTCGGGGAACTGCTGTTTGAGGGCCGTGGTGCACTTGGCCGCGAGCATGACGGAGTCCTTGATCGTCTCATCGACGGGGAACGTCATGAACAGCACGACCGCGTTGTCCTTGGGCTCGGCCACGGAGACGGAGTAGATGCCGGGTCCGAACGTCTCGCCCTCGTTCACGGTCCAACCCGCGGGCTTGTAGAGAAGGACTTTGCCGTCGGCGGACTGATACTTTTCGAGGGCCGGACCATTGGCCGCCGGGGCCGCGGCCGCCCCAGGTTGAGCGGTCGCCCCAGCGGCGGCAGGGGCCTCGATCTTCTCCCCGCAATCCGGACAAAACTTCGCTCCCGTCGGCAGCTTGGCGCCGCACTTCGGGCAACGAGCGTTCGTCGGCGTCGCCGGCGTCTGCACCGCAGACGCGGCCTTGGGTTGTGGGGCCGGCCTGACGTTGGTCGAGGTCAGCGTGGCGGTGAGCTCCTGGCCGCCGATCTGCATGACCTGGTGCACCGGACCGACTCCGTCCGCGTACCACGTGGTCGAATTGATCGGCATCTGGCCCGGGATGGTGATGGTCGATTGGACCTTGATGCAGTCGAACGAACCCACGGGCGTCTCCATTCGCTCGATGCCGCCGGACTGGAAATTGGTGGTCATCGTCATGCCGAGCTGATTGGTGGTGGACTGCCACGTGTCGCCCTGGCGGTAGGGCAGCTTGATCCGCAGCACGGGCGGGTCGCTGCGGAAGTCCTGGCCCTGCATTTGGCTCATGTACAGCTTGACGCCCTGTGCGTCGGCGGCCAGGTACTCCCGGCTTGTCTGATAGCCCATGGCGGTCTCGACGATCCCGCAGCGAACCGCGCCGACGTTGCGGAATCCCGCGACCTTGATGGTCATCTGCATCCCGTTGGACATCGTGTACGTCCATTGGTTACCCTCCTTGAGAGGCATATAGTCCGCCGCGGAGGCAATCGAAGTGAACGCAACCGAAACGACCAATGCTGCTTTAGCCATGTTCATGGTAGTCTCCGACTACGAGAAAGCCCATTCTCTTTTCCATCGCAAACTCGGCCGTCCATGGTACCTGTGAGGGCAAATTCCGGTCAATTAGGAAACGAGATCAGACGCTTGGAGGAACTCACAAAGGACCCCCATCTCCGGCTTGTCATTTCTGCGAGAGCAAAACAAAATTGGCTCCTCCGCCGAGAGGCATGGGGGGTGGGGCTTGCCCTCGCTGTTCTACACATCACTGGCAGGCCGGACACGCCCGCGGCGGGGCGTGTGAGGGACATTTTTCGCTTTTGCCAGAAGCATGATGCCGGCAGAGCCCGGTTCCGCGGTTTGGACGATCCCGCTGTCTCGGCGAAGTCTCCGTCTTATCTATCATGCCTCTGGCCGAAAGCGCAAAATCTCGGGGGTCCGGGGGCAGCGCCCCCGCTCTTGGAGGCTTTCAACGCCCCGGATCTCGACAGGGCGAAGATGTGTAGAGCAGCGAGGGGCAAGTGTCACCCTACGCGGTCAATCCCCGTGTCCGGCCTTCTCCAAGCTCCCGTTTCAAAGCGAGGGAATCCGCTTCATGGAATAGGCCGCATTCTTACGAGAGAGAGAGGCGTCCGGTCACGCCTCCGCGCCTTGCTTGATGCGGTAGATGACCGGCACGAGTTCTTCGGCCGTCTGGAGCTCGGGGTGCTTCTGGCTGGCCTGCTCGATCAGCTCCATGGCTTCATTGCGTTTCTCGCCCCAGGCGATGAGAATCTCGAGGGCCTCTGTTTGGAAGGGTTTGAACTTGGTCTGGACGGCCCCGTGTGCGGGCTGGGCTCCGAAGGCGAAGCCCTGGAGCTTGCCCTTGAGTTCGGCCACGATCGTCTGAGCCATCTTGCGGCCGATGCCGGAGAGCGTCATGAGCATCTTCTCGTCGCCGGTCTCGACGGCTGCCGCGACGTCCGCGATCGGGATGCTCAGGGCCCGCAGGCCCTTACGGACGCCCAGGCCCTTGACGCTGGTGAACTCGGAGAAGAACTCCCGCTCCAGCGGGCTCAGGAAGCCGATCATCCGGGGGATGAGGTTCCCGCCGCCGAGGCTCCCTTCGTAATACTCCGTCGTATACAGCGAGATGTTCGTGCCGATCTGCCCCGACAGGGCGCTGACGCAATAGCCCGGCAACATGACTTCGTAGGTGATGGCTCCCACCTTCACCTGTGCGGTCTCGGTGCCCAGCTCAACAAGTTGTCCTTCGATTCCGGCAATCACAATTGTTATCGATTATGGATGATGGATTATTGATGATTGAAACAGTCCGGTTCTTCCGCTGCAATAATCAATCATCCATTATCCATAATCAATCCTCAATCCTTTCCTTGCAGTCGAATCCTCGCGATGGAGTTGGCGCAGCACAGCGCCGCGGCCATCGCGTCGGCCACGTCCGGCGGCGACGGCAGCTCCGGCAGGCCCAGGATCGTCTGGATCGTCCTTTGCATCTGTTCCTTCGAGGCCCGGCCGTGCCCCGTGAGCGATTTCTTGATTCGTGTCGCGGCGAAGCTCTTGACCTCGACGTGCGCCCTGGCGCACTTCTGCAATATAACCCCGCGGGCGTGGCCCATCAAGATCGCGGTCCGCGGATGGGCGTAGTGCGCGTAGATCTCTTCGACCGCGACCACGTTCGGAGCCAGCCGCTCCAACAGCGTCTCCATATCCAAAGCGATCTCGTCCAAACGAGTGGCCAGCGGCAGCCCGTGCGTGGTTCGCAGCACGCCCGCCTCGATCACGGCCTCCTGCCCGCCGTCAGTCTCGAAGCAGGCATAACCGCAGACCTGAAGTCCGGGATCGATGCCCAGAATTCGCAGCCGATTGTCGATGGATGGCTTTCTGTCTGACATCGTGCTGGCCATCGATCACTCCGCCTCCTCAGTGGGACGTCTGAACGGCGGACGATGCTTCGGAACAACGAGACTTTCGCTTGCTCCTTGGGGGCTCTGCCCCCAAACCCCCGGCATTTTGCGCTTTGAACCAATAGCATGAAACAGGAAAGATGCGGATAAGACGCCTCTTGCCGCGGACAAACGTCGCAGCAGTATCGCGGCAGGAGCACTGCCGTAGAGGCCGTCACGCCGTCGTGCTCTTGAATCATGCTGCTGGCTCAAAGCGAAAAATGCCAGGAGTCCGGAGACAGCGTCCCCGGTCATTGAATGCTGTCCGGGCGAGAATCGCGTCGCAGCCTGGGTTCTGGATGGTGCGGTCATTTCCACTTCCATTGAGTGCTTTGCGGACTATCTTCGAGGACGATGCCCGCTTCATCGAGTTGCCTGCGGACCGCGTCGGCTCGGGCGAAATCCTTTGCCTTTCGGGCCTCGGCCCGTTGGCCGATGAGGATTCCGACGAGCCTGTCCATGGCCTTCTCGTCGACGCCGCCGGCCTCGCAGCCCTGGTCCGTCACGACGCCCAGGACGTCGCCGCCGAGCTTGACGAAGGCGTCGTTGATCGCGCCGAGCGTCTCGACCGTGACCTTCTTGTCTGCGACCGCCGCGTTGCTGATGCGGACCAGGTCGAAGATCACCGACAGTGCCACCGCGGTGTTGAGGTCGTCCTTCATCGCGGCCTCGAACCGCGTTCTGGCGTCCTCGATCTGTTTGAGCACGCCGACGTCGATGTCGCCCTGTGCCGCCGAAGTGAGCCTCTTTCGCAGAGCCCGGACGGCCTCGCCGATCTTCTGGCTGCCGCTGTGGGCCGAGAACAGGGCCGCGTCGGAGAAGTCCAGCGGGCTGCGGTAGTGGCTGTTCAAGATGAGTTGTCGGACCGCGAGCGGCCCGTAGGCCCGGGTCAGCCTGTCGTGCGTGCCGGTGAAGGCCTGCTTGAGCGTGATGAAGTTGCCCAGGCTCTTGCCCATCTTCTGGCCGTCCACGGTGACCATGTTGTTGTGAACCCAGTAGCGGACGAAGGGCACGCCGTTGGCGGCCTCCGACTGGGCGATCTCGCACTCGTGGTGGGGGAACTGGTTCTCCAGACCGCCGCCGTGGATGTCGAGGGTCTTGCCGAGGTACTTCATGGACATGGCTGAGCACTCGAGGTGCCAGCCGGGATAACCCATGCCCCAGGGGCTGGGCCACTGCATGATGTGGTTGGGCTCGGCCTTCTTCCACAGGGCGAAGTCCGCGGGGTTCCTTTTCTCCGCCGAGACCTCGATGCGGGCGCCTGCCATCATCTCCTCGGTGTTGCGGCCGGAGAGCTTGCCGTAGTCGGGGAACTTCGAGACGTCGAAGTACACCGAGCCATTGATTTCGTAGGCGAAGCCCTTTTCGAGCAGCGTCTTGACCAGTTCGATTTGCTCGACGATGTGGCCGCTGGCCCGCGGACTGATGTCCGGCCGGACGCAGTTGAGCCTGTCCATGTCCTCGAAAAAGCTGCGGGTGTAGTACTCCGCCAGGGCCATCGGGTGCTTGCGCTCCTTGCGGGCGGCCTTGGCGATCTTGTCCTCGCCGGCGTCGGCGTCGTCGGTCAGGTGGCCGACGTCGGTGATGTTCTGAACATAGACGACGGTGTAACCCAGGTACCGCAGGTATCGCACGAGCACGTCGAAGCTGACGTAGCTCTTGGCGTGCCCGAGGTGGGCGTGCCCATAGACTGTCGGTCCGCAGACATAGATCCCGACCCGGCCTTCTTCCAGGGGTTTGAACTCTTCCGTACGTCGCGTCAGACTATTGTAAAGCTGTAGAGCCATAAGATCCTTCATCTCAAATCCGAAATTCGAAGCACGAAATTCGAAACAAACCCAAAATCCGAAATCTCAATGACCAAGACGCTGTCGCCGGTGCCGCTCCCGTTTCGGATTCTTCTCGTCGTCACCATCGCAGACCATCCGGAAACCCTATCACATTACCGAGCATGACCGCATTCTACCGGCTCAAGCGGGGTCGGTCAATGTCCGCGCGGACGGCGGGGGGGATTAGGTGCCCTCGCATCTTCCGCCAAATCCAATGCAGGCTCGAGCCGGACCTGCTCGATGAGTTTTACGCTTTGGGCCTCCAGCACGATACACGAGCAGGGTGCTCGCTTGAAGGCGTGCGAAGCACCCTTACCGCTGGTGGCCTCAATGCGGAAAACTCCCGCCGCGCAGCGACGCTTGATTGACGGCGGCGGACGCCGGATCAGCCCGTTCCTTCCTTCCTTCCTTCCTCCGTCCGTCGGAAGAAACCAGCCGGGTGCCGGAAGAACCAGCCACACCCCAGACCGCCTCCCCGGCTTGTCGTTTTCGTCCTGGGAACTTGAGGAAACCTGTTGACGTATAATGCTGTAAGCAATATAATATAATTATGAGACTCGTCCGTTTCTCGTGGGATGAACACAAGGCCGCGCAGAACGCCAGGAAGCACGGCGTCTCATTCGAAGAGGCAGTGACGGTGTTCTCCGATGAGAACGCTACGGAATTCTTCGATCCGGACCATTCTGCTGGCGAAGACCGCTTTCTGATGTTGGGAATCAGTTCCCGTCTGCGGTTGCTCGTCGTCCATTACGTTGTCCGCGATACAGGAAAACAGATTCGGATCATTTCCGCGAGAAAGCCGACGAAGAACGAATCCAAGAGATATACGCGAGAGACACCATGAGAAAAGAATACGATTTCGCCAATATGGAAGGTCGGAAGAACCCGTACGCCAAGCGTCTCAAGAAACAGGTTACCCTTCGTTTGGGTGTGGATGTGATCGAGTACTTCAAGGCCCTGGCCGAAGAAACGGGCATTCCCTATCAGAACCTGATCAACCTCTACCTGCGTGAATGCGCCCAAACCGGCAAGAAACCTGCCCTCTCTTGGGCTTCCTGAGCGACCTGGAAATCAACAGCGCGTCCTCGGAATTCCACTCCTGGCACGGCCAATGCAGGCCCGAAGCGGGCCTGCTCAAGGAGTTTATCGCTTTGGGCCTCCAGCACGAACCGCGAGCAGGGTGCTCGCTTGAAGGCGTGCGCAGCACCCTTTGTGCTGGTGGCCACAATGCGGCAAACTCCCGCCGCTCCGTCGCACAGCGGCGCTCGGTTAACGGCGGCGGACTCCGGATCAGGCCGTTCCTTCCTCTGGTCGGAAAGAATGAACACGTGGATGTGATTGAGTGCTTCAGAACCTTGACCGAAGAAACGAGCATTCCCCGTCAAAACCTGATCAACCCCTGCCTCCGCGAATGCATCCAAACCGACAGTTGGCTCGCTCGCTCGCTCTCCCGATCGTTCTTTGGAGTCAGCAGGGTTGTTCCCTGACCGCCTAGAAACGGTTTCTGACCTGCAGATTCAGTTGTATGATTCGCGAATGGTCTTCAGATGCTTTCTGCCACTTGCGATTCGCCCGTTTCCCTCAACCACGGTCACTTCCCTGCATCTAATTAGCGGACTGATACGGTCTTTCAGGAACTGACTGACGCTCCAATCACCTTGAGCGGCCTCGCTATGAGGGTAGGCAGCCACCATAGTCGCTGATCGATCTCGGACGACAATACGGACTCTATCTTGGTCCCACACCGTCTTCTCAAGTTTCGCAACAGTTGTGGTCAACTTGTGGTTTCGACCTGTCTCGATCTCCCGGGAATCATGGTCAATTGCTGAAGGCGGATCTGTTTCGGTCTCTGCATTAGATTCTAGCCTGCACTTGAGGCATTGACATGCGTGACCAAGAAACGCCTCCGCGATCTCGTGATATGGTTTGACAAATATTCGTGTATCGTGCCCAGAACAGCAACGTAGAAGATCTCGATCTAGCATATCGGCTCCCTGGGCTACACATTCGTCGTAGTGCTCATAGAGCCACTTGCAGAGACGGTCAAACAACTCGTCCGCGATCAGCGGACTATGATTGCCATCGTCGTAGCAAATGGAGGCGACTGCATACAAGCCTGCCAATTGACGAAGAGTGAATTCATAGGGCACTCCGTATCTCTTGAGGTTTTCGAAGTGCTTGGACCATGTCTCGCGTGTCTTGGTTCTCTCTTCAGAAGATATCATCGCTCCTCATCCTCAACGCCACTTGGTCAAGCAAGCCAGATTCCGGGCACTCTGATGGTCAGTCTCCTTCACTCTCTCAGAGCAGCCATCACACCTTCAGGTCATCGACCGCACAGAACCACATGTGCTTGAATACGATGCGGTCCCTCGCTTGGGCTTCCATCCCACCTCGTTACATCGGCAATAGAAGAGGGGAACATGAGCCAGGAAATGCAGGAAAGGCCAGAGATCGGGGATCAGAACCCGCGGGTGAGACCGGTCCATTCGATTGCCCCGAGTGTCTTCTGCTGGCGAATCGGACAGCAATCACCATGCGTTGATTTCACTCTCTTCTTCACAGTGTTCGCTTGGGTTTCTTGCGGAGCATGGCGATGGCGGTGGCGGCCATGGCTTCGCCGTCGCCGATTTCGCCGAGGCCTTCGTTGGTCTTGGCCTTGACGTTGACCGACTGGAAATCGATCCCCAACAGGCCGGCGATGCACCGGCGGATCTGGCCCTTCATGGGCCCCAGCTTGGGCATCTCCGTGTGGATCGTCAGGTCTACATTGACGACTTCCCAGCCCTTCTTTTCGAGCTGCTCTTTCACCGCGTACAGGAACCCTTTGCTGTCGGCGTCCTTCCACTGCACGTCCGTGTCGGGAAAGAGCGTGCCGATGTCGCCCAGGCCGGCGGCTCCGAGCAGGGCGTCGATGATCGCGTGCAGCGCGACGTCGCCGTCGCTGTGGCCCAGCAGCCCGGCGGGGAAGGGGATGTACACCCCGCCCAGCATGAGCTTACGGCCCTCGACGATCCGGTGGATGTCCGTGCCGATGCCGACCCTGTATTCCGGCGGTTTGAATTCCTCGATCACAGTTGCCCCTTCGTGCTGGGGATCTCCGTCCCGACGATCCGGACCGCCGCGCCCAGCCCCTGGCCCAGGGCCTTGAAGATCGCCTCGGCGATGTGGTGGCTGTTCGTGCCGTAGGGGACGTTCACGTGCAGATTGAATTTGGCTGTGTTGGAGAGGGCTCTGAGGAACTCCTCGATCAGCTCCACGTCGAAGTCGCCGATCTTGTCCGAGCGGTACGTCGCGTTGTACACGAACGCCGGCCGGCCGGAGAGGTCCAGCGCGATGTTCGCCAGCGCATCGTCCATCGGCACGGAGCTGTGCCCGTAGCGGGCGATGCCTTTCTTGTCGCCCAGCGCCGACACCAGGCACTCGCCCAGGCAGATGCCGACGTCCTCCGTCGTGTGGTGGGCGTCGATGTGCAGGTCGCCCTTGGCCTTGAGGACCATGTCGATCCGGCCGTGCTTGCTCAGGTGGGTCAGCATGTGGTCGAGGAAGCCGACGCCCGTGTCGATGTCGTAGCTGCCGACGCCGTCGAGGTTGATCTCGCAGCGGATGTCGGTCTCTTTCGTCTGGCGATGGATCTGTCCGGTTCTGTTCTTCATGGCTGTTCCCAGGTATTCGTGTTCGCAGGCGTCAGGCCTCGATGAGGCTCTCTCCACCTCACGACAGAATCTCTTTCAACGCGGCGATCAGCCGCTCGTTCTGTTGGCTCGTGCCCACGCTGATTCTCATTTTATCGGCAATCCCGGGCTGGTTCCAATACCGCACGAAGATGTTCCGCTGGCCCAGCTTCTCTTGAATGGGGCCCGCCGAACCACCTTTGGCCTGGGCGAAGACGAAGTTCGAGTGACTGTCGCGGACGGCGAAGCCGATCGCCCGCAACTGTTCGGTCAAGATCCGCCGGTCCTTCTTGATCTTCTCGACGTTCTCGCGGAAGTACGCCCGGTCCTTGATCGCGGCGGTCGCCAGGGCAATGGCGATCGCGTCGACATTATAGGAGTCTTTGACCTTGACCAGCCCGTCGATCAGTCCCTTGTCGGCGATCGCGTACCCGAACCGCAGGCCCGCCAGCGAATAGCCTTTGCTCAGGGTCCGCAGGATGATCACGTTCGGGAAGTCCTTGATCAGCGATACGCAGTCCCACGCCGCGAAGTCCGCGTAGGCCTCGTCGATCAGCAGCACGCCCTTGAGCTCGGCCGCCAGCGACGCCAGCTCCTCTTTGCGGATGAGGCTGCCGGTGGGGGCGTTCGGATTGCAGACGATGGTCAGGGCCGCCCCGGCCGACGCGAGCTTGGCGGGCAGGTTGAACTCCGCGTCGAACGGGACCTCGACGATCGGGCAATCTTCCAGTCGGGCCAGCACGGGATAGAGCGTGTAGGTCGGCACAGGGTAGGCCAGCGACCGATGCGGATCGCAGAAGGCACGAATCGCCATGGCCAACAGCTCGTCGCCGCCGTTGCAGCACAGGATGTTGTCGGGCGATACGCCGTGGACCTCCGCAGCCGCCTCGCGAAAGACGGTCGCCATCGGGTCCGGATACCGCCGCAACTGCTCCGGCCGCAGCTCGGCCAGCGTCTTCATCACCGCCGGCGACGGCGGATACGGATTTTCGTTGGTGTTCAGTTTGACGACGTCGGTCGCTTTGGGCTGAAAGCCCGGCGTATACCCCGCCGCCCGTTCCACGTTGTCACGAAAATAACCCACAGAATCCTCCATAAGACCAATCAGGGAATGATTATACGGCCAACGAGCCACAAATCAACGAAGTTCGCCGCCGTCCTGCCTTCGGGGTGTGCCCAAATGCTCTGGCAGACCGAAGCCCCCCAGACAAACGAGAGAGGTTCCTACTCCGCGAGGCTGAAGACAGGTCCGAACCGGACCTGCCAGGGAAGTTTTCCGCTTTAGGGCCTCCAGCGTGGTGCGCCGGCGGAGGGCTCGCCTGAGAGGGTGCGCAGCACCTCGACTGCTGGTGGCTCCAATGCGATAACCTTCCGCCGTTCAACGACGGGTTCCGGATCAGTCCATTTCTTCCGCCCTCCGTCGGAAGAAACCGGCCCTGTGCCAGGGGAACTAGTCACACCCAAGCCCGTATTCGTAGTGACGCCGCAAGGCGTTGTCCCTCCTGCGGATGCGCCCTTGCGGACTCGCTGCGAATCGTCGCTGCCACGATCTGCTCGTCCTCCAAGGTCAAACTCGTCTGCCGATGACGTGCACGGTTCTAGTGTCCCTGATTCAGTACCGTGTACAGGCCACAGACGATCCTGGCGATGTTGTCGTAGTCGAGTTTCTCCGGAGTGTCAGTCGGTTTGTGCATGTGTTCTGTGCAGCCGTCTTCGGTGATCTCGATGGCTTTGAAGCCGTTGTCCCAGAAGCGCGCGTGGTCGTCTCGCCACATCGTTCTGGCCTTGCGAAGCGGATAGGGGAACCGCTCGGCAAACTGCTTCACGACTGGCTCCGAGTCGGCGTCTGTGACGAAGTTGACGGGGCACGTGCTCGACAGCGGCCCTTCCCACGTGCCGATCGTATCCACGTTGATCACGTAATCAATCGGCTGGCGCCGTTCTTTGTATTCATTCGACAGATGCCTGCTGCCGGCCGTGCCGCGTTCTTCGCAATTGAAGAACACGAATTCGATGTCCCCTTGAATGGGCCGCTCTCTCACGATCCTCGCCAGTTCGAGCAGCGCCGCGACGCCGGAGGCGTTGTCGTCCGCGCCGGGGGCCGGGCCGGCGGCCGCTCCGCCGGTCGAATCAAAGTGGGCCGTCAACAGGATGACGGAACGCTCTTTATCCGAACTGCTGGAGAGAACATTGTTCAAGGTCTTGCCGACGGCTTCGAACGCGTCGAGCTTGGGAGCGTATCCGT
>JBDKUU010000757.1:0-6163 GCA_039679525.1 Phycisphaerales bacterium
AGTGAACCGTCTCGGCAAGACATTCGAAGCGAGCGCCATGCTTACGCTGGCGTAAGCATGCCGTTCCGCATCGGGGATCTCTCCTCGCCGACGCGCCCGCTACGCTCGTGCAACTGCCGTCGCGAACGCAGATCTAGAAGGCGGTGGATTCCTGTGTTCATCGGTCGCCGATGTGGTAGAATGAATGCCTGGTGAACGCCGGCGAGTGCGAACGTCGTTGCGGGAGAATCACGATGAAGAGGCTCATGGCGGCAGCGATTCTGACTCTGTTGATTGCGGCCGGGTGCGCCGGGTCGAAGAACCCTTTCGAGTCGTCCGACACGCGGGATCGATACGGCAATCCGCAGACCCCATCGCCCTTCTATGACGCCACGCGTCCCGCGGGCCACGACGACATCCCGGCGTTGGACTCGCGGTCCGACGAAGAACGCGAAGCCTTTCGCGAGCGGCATCGGTAGTTGTCATGTCCCGGATGTCGGCGCTGGATGGGAATGTGTTTGGGATAATGCAGAAAGGATTCGACGTGTTGCGAGGCTCGATCTGTTTGACGTTAGCGGCGATGGCCTTTTCTCTGGCCTCTTGCTGCCCTGTGTTCGAGAATCCCCTGCCTGTGTCGCCCGAGCCTAAGGCCGACAGCCAACTCCTGGGGACGTGGTTCAGGACGTCCAAGGCGGGCGAGGAGCCGTCCGGCGAACAGGTGTCGATCTTCCGACGGAGCAGCGGATGGATTGACGTCGTGCACTTGTCCTGGGCCGACGGCGAAGAAGCCGAAGGCGGGGTCGGTGTGCTTGTGTTCGACGGATATTGCACGACCATCAACGGCCGGAAGTTCCTGTGTCTTCGTTTTCGAAAGGACCACTTCACCTTGGCTCAGCAGGCAGAAACCGGCCAGGACGCCAATGACGCCAAGAGCCAACTTCTCCTGCGATACTGGTTCATCATGGATTACGTGATCAGGGGCGACAACGAACTCGT
Organism: Phycisphaerales bacterium; assembly: GCA_039679525.1. Lineage (GTDB taxonomy): Bacteria > Planctomycetota > Phycisphaerae > Sedimentisphaerales > Anaerobacaceae > PLanc-01. The sequence continues at coordinate 976 of JBDKUU010000757.1, forward strand.
CGTGCGGCCGTTCTCCCGGGAGAAGATCCAGGGACTCATCGAACAGAGCAAGCTCAAAGGCCAGGCAGGCAGGACCGCCGTCGCGAGCCGGCCGGCGTCCGAGGGCGAGCCCGCACAGCCTCCCAAGCAGGCCGGGTCGCCGTTTGGCGACGTGGTCGTGACATCGTCGTCCGACGAACTGGTCCAAGCGATTTTCAAAGAAGGCGTCGATGCATTCGTCGACGAGGGCGACGATATGGTCTTCTCCAAAGGAGCGTACCAACCTCCGAAGAGTAGCGCCTCTCGCGACGGAGACTGAGAGCGATCACTTGCGATCGACCGCCGCGGGCTGATAGCGAAGAAGCAGGCTCGTGCCTTTCTTGGGCAGGCGAAGCTCGAAGTCCGTCATCAGGTCCCGGCCGGAGACTACTTGTTCCGTCCGAACACGCGCCTCGTCGATAATCTCCAGCTTGTATTGCGCGTCGGGCTTCAGCCCGCGCAGGTCGGTCTGCAGGATCGGGTAGGGACATTCGCTGCGGCGAAACGCCAGCACGATGCCCGCGCCGAGGTCGGCGCGATGGAGCTGCCAGGCGGCGAAAGCGTCCGGGCCGATGCCCGCGCGGCCGAGCGGGTAGAAGTCCCCGTACCAGTACTTCTGATTCTCCTTGACCTCGGCCATTGCGAGCCGGGCCTCGTCCCTCGGGAATTGATCGCTGAGGTAATCGAACTGTGTGATCGAGCCGGCCGTGGCGACGCTGCGAAGGACGTACGCCTTCGGCTCCCAGGCGCAGCAGGTGACCAGGGGCAGGTACTGACACAGGCCGAGCGTCTGGGTCTGGTCCCAGTCGGCGTGGCCGGGCGAGCAGCCGGTGTCGCTGCGCCAGAGAGTGACGGAGCGGCTGAGCGTTTCGATGTCGATGCGGCGGCCGCCGCTGGCGCAGTTGTCGATCCACAGGCCGGGATGCCGGGCCCGCAGCTCGTCCCACATCGCGTAGTGGCCCTCGACGTAGCGGATCTCGGTGATGCCCTGGCGGTCCGGGGCGTCGGCGGAACGCCAGAAGTCGAGCGGATTGATGTTGAAATCGTTTCGATAGACGTCCATGCCGAACTCGTCGATGCGGCTGGACAGCAGGTCCGTCATCCAGCGGCGGGCCTCGGGGTCGTTGAGCTTGAACAGGCCGCCCTTGTCGCCGCCGAAGACGAACTCCGGATGCTCGCGCGCGATCTGCGTGCCCGGGGCCACGCGCTCCGGCTCGAACCAGACGAGGAACTTCAGGCCGAGCCGGTGGGAGGCGTCGCCGAGCGGCTTCAGGCCGTTCGGGAAGCTTTTCGGCTTGCAGAACCAGTTTCCGGCGCCGTTGGGGAATCCGCCCTCGAACCACGAGGCGTCGAACCAGTGCGTGTCACAACCGAGGTCGTGCGTCGCCTGGATCGCGTGGAGTTGGCCGGCCTCGGTGCTCCACTCGGGCACCGCCCAACTGTAGCGATCGAAGCACTGGGCCGCGACGGGCAGCCGTAGCGGCCGGCCGTCGATCCGGGGCGTGTATTCGAACAGCAGCAGGCGGCGGAACCGATTGTGTCCCGCCGACGCGTCGCCTTTCCACGGCATCAGCAGGATGCGCGGGCTGCGGACACGCTCGCCGGGGTGCAGCGTGAAATGCGTCTTCTCCATGCCCACCTGTAAGTGCGTCGGCCCGACGCCCGCCCGCTCCAGGCGTACGGACCACTGGCCCGACCAGCCGATCGCAGTGATGAGTCCTTCGTCGCCGTACCGCAGGTCGAAGAACGGGAACGCACCGCTCGACGGCCGCCCGCCGATCGGAGCGAAAGCGACGGGCTTGCCGGCCTCCAGCGTCGTCTCCAGGGGCAGGAACGACCTCTCGCCGGTCACGTCGCCGGTGAGCTGGTGCAGGACGGCGGGTTTGCGAGCGTAGCCCGTGCGGAGCTGCACGTCGAGCGTCTGAATGTTCTCGATGATCGGCGTGTCCTGCGTCCCCGTGTTCTCGAAGGTCAGCAGCCATTCGGCCGCGGCGTAGCGTTTGAACACGGTGACCCAAGCGGTCATCTGCAAGCCGGTCTTCGCGTCCGTCCAGCGGACAGTATGCACGACGCGGCCGGGCTCTCCTTTTGTCTCGACGGACCGCGTCCAACTCTTGAGCAGCTCGGCGGACGGCGCGCCGCCGTAGACGAATGAAAACGGCACGGCGGCCGTGACAAACGACTGGCGGTCCTCATCCGCCCAGATCCGGCTTCCATCGGCCATGACGATCCTGGCGTCGGCCCAGTCGGCCTGGTCGCATGACGGGCCGTCGGGCGTCGTGTCCACCTTGAGCACGATCTCCCGCGTCCCGGCCGGCAGATCGACGCGCACCTCGGCGGGCTCCTGGCCGCCCTTGAGGACGGGCGTCTCGAACACGCTGCGGCCGGCGATCTCAACGCTGAACCGGGCGCTGCCCTTCACGCCCTCGGTGTCGGAGTTGTTGTCGATGCCCGCGAAAGCCTCGAAGGCTCTCGCGCCATCGGGCAAGTGCAGAACGATTTTGCTGTTGGCGTGGGCGCCCAGGCCGTGAACGAAGTCCCGCCGGCCGATCCGGATCGGCGTGTCGATGCAGGACTGGCCGAAGCGCAGCACGCTGTGGTCCTGCCGCTTCACTTCGACGCGAACGACCGGCTCGGGCCCCGCCCGCCGACCTGTGAACGCCAGGCCGGCCCAGTCGAGCGTCTCCTGCGCCTGCTGCTCCGCAGGCATGATCTCATCCTGCGGCGGCTCCGTCGGGATGTCGCTCGTCTCCAGAGCCCGGGCAGTTGCGGACGAAGACAGGCACAACGCAAGAACCAGTCGTGTGATTCGCGACATCTGTTTCTCCCTTCAGTGATCTCGGCCCCACGCCTCCGCTCCCGAAACGGAGCGTCCACGTCGCCGCCGAAAGACATACTCCACGCGCATTTCGTCGAATGATCGCTGAATTGTACAGGGATTCGCCGTCTCAGGAAAGGGTCATTGCCGCGCGGAGCCAGCCATGCAAGTGTAGATCCGGTAGTGGAGGTTCGCTTGAAATCCCGAGGGAGTGAGTCGGAAGAGGCCGTCCCGTTCGCCGAAGTCGGCCGCCATCGCGTCGCAGATGCGATCGACCTCGTCCGAGGCCAGGGCATACCGGCGGGCCAGATCGTCCGATTTCAACAGCAACGGCGGCGCAGCGGTCGTGGAGACGACGCGCCAACCGGCCCGGGCCTGGCGTCCCTTCAGCTCGCTCACGGTGGGATACCATTTGCGGGTGTGCATGCGACTGTAGAGGGAATTGAGGCAGGCCGCGTCTTCTTCGTTGTCGAAGGACGCCGTCTGATGGACGAAGGATTCGCCGTCCTCGGCCTGGTCGCGGACGTGGCGAAGCATCGGCGACAGCCCGTCCTCGCCGAGATAGTGGAGAACGGATCGCATCATGTAGAAACACCGTTCATTCCCGGACGCGATCGCGCCGCGTCGGAAGTCCGCCAGCGATGTGCAAAGACGGGAGATGCCCCGTCCCTCCGTCAACGCCAACTGCGCCTCCGAGCAATCCACGTTCACCATCGTCGTGGCGGCGGTGATTCCGTGCAGGGCCAACTGGGACAGCAGGAACCCGGTCCCGCCGCCCAAATCCACGACCACATCGGCCGGCGACTTCGTCAGAACGCCCGCCGCGGTCTCGACCAGGGGCCGCGCGACCGCAGGATCGGAGAAATATCCGCCGTGCACCGCGTTCCACAGCCGCCCGTGAACAACCTCTTCAACCCCGATGCAATCCTTCATGCCGAATCGTCCCCTAAGTCCGTGGTCAGACCAGTTCGTACTGGCCTCTATCGGAACGATCGGCACGAGGATTGAGCGAGATCCGCCCCCGGCCGGGCGTTTGGTCCGCTTCGGGCCGCGGATTAGCCCAGTTCGAACGTCGTCACGCCGAAGAGGCGGTCGAGCGGCAAGTTCGGCTCCGGGCCTTTGTACATTCTGGCGGTTTCGAACACGACCCTCATCTTGTGGCATTCCGCCAGTTCCACCGCGGCGGGATTGACCTGCGGCGTGTCCAGATAGACCGGGACGTCCGGCTCGACGCCAGACGTCAGAGCGGCGAAGAGAGCCTCGGCCAAATCGGGGCGGTCGGCGAACAAAGGTCCGATCTTGTGGCCAGATCGGCAGCGGCGAATCACGCCGTAACCGGCCAGGACCCCGCCCTGCAGGACGCCGAGGGCCTTGCCGTCCGGCGGATGGGTCCAGGCCTTGAGGAACTGGGTTCGAGCCGCGGGAAAGAACGGGCGGTCGTAGGTTTTGACCACATCGAAGGGCAGGCTGGAGAGCTCCACGATTCCCGGTGGCCGGGACACCCTGCCCAGCCCTCGACCCTCGTAGCGGACGTTGCGGTACGCCAGTGTGAAGCCGGACTTGCGGTAGTTGTCCTGCTGGGCGACGACGCCATCGAGACCGACGGTGCGTCCGGCGAGGTACTCGAGGCCTGCGTCCCAGATCCGGATGCCGTAGCCTTTGCCGCGACAGGCCGGCTTGACGATGTAGAACCCGAGGAAGCCGAAGGACCGGCCGTACTTGACCACGGAGATCGTGGCGACCGGCTCATCGTCCAACAGTCCGATCAGGAATCCGTCCGGGTCGGCCGCGTAGAAAGCGTCCGCGTCGTGCAGGCCCGGATTCCAGCCTTCCTGGGCCGCCCATTCGACGGCGATGTCCAGCTCGTCCCGACGCATCGTTCGGATCGTGTAGGTTCCATCCTGCATGAAGAGTCCTCAACAAGAACGCTGCTTGCCCCGCCGGCCGGCGGATGCTCACAGAGGCGCCGGCCGGGGCAACCAAGAGTACCGCACGGGGCGTCGGGCATCAACCTGCCTCGGGCGATTCTTCGTGAGGGCAAGGGAATCGGTGGGGCAAGCCCCACCCTACCGCTGCCGCCCGTCACCGCGAAGAACCGCTTGGGCGACGTTTTTCCTCAACCCGGCGGGCGTCTCGGATGTATATGCAGTCGAAAGACGCGTTCCGCGCGGACGGGCTTTGGCAGGACAATCGGGCATGGGGAGCAGGATGAAGCTGTCGGTCGCCGCCAACTACGACGTGGACCTCGCCGGGGAGCTTGCCAGGTTCCCGGTGGTCGAGGTCTACGGCAAATTCGCCGCCGATCCCGTCGGGGGCGGGCGGCCGAGCTACATGGGCACGCCGCTGAGCCAG
>JBDKUU010000758.1:0-2448 GCA_039679525.1 Phycisphaerales bacterium
GTCGCGGTCCCGCTCGAAGTCCGAGCGATAGAGGTGAGGCGGCTCCGGATACACCCGCCCCCTGCTCGTCGCCTCCGTGGCGGCATAAGAACAAAGGCCATCGCTCATGACAATCACTCCGCGAACCCGGCGGGTCCCATTCGTCCCATGAGTCCCATAGGTCCTATTCGCTCTGCCCTCTAGAGGTTCGGCAGCGAATTCTTCTCGCTCACCTGCCTGAGCTCCGCCAGCAGATCGATCAGCGACTGGCTGATCACTCGCGTATCGCTGCACACGCCCATGAAGTTCGTGTCGCCGTCCCACCGCGGCACGACGTGGATGTGCATATGCCCCGGCAGGCCCGCCCCCGCGCAGCGGCCGAAGTTCAGGCCCACGTTGAAGCCCACCGGCCGAATCGCCAGCGACAATGCCTGCTGCGATTCCCGGATCAGCTTCATCATTTCCAGCATCTCCTCCTCGGTCGTCTCATCGAGCGTCGCGATGTGCCGGGCCGGGGCGATCAGCAGATGCCCGTTGTTGTAGGGGAATCGATTGAGGACCACGATGCTCCGCTCGGCCCGCCACAGAACGAGGTTCTCGTCGTCCTGCTCGGGATGCGCGAGGTGGTGGCAGAGAAAGCACTCCTCGCTCTTTCCGATGTCGCGGATGTACGGAATTCGCCACGGCGCCCACAGATTTCTTCGTTCCAAGAGACCACTACCTCCCTATCAAAGAAAGCACGAAATCCGAATATCGAAATCCGAAACAAGCACGAATGACCAAAGCCTAAAATTCAAAACGGCCCTCCCGACGAGGCGCCGGCGTTTCGGCCATTGAGATTTCGGTCCTTTGAATTTGTCTCGGACTTCGGATTTCGAATTTCGGATTTTTCACCTTCCGGATTCAGCAGTTCCGTAATCAGTGTCTGCTCGATCGTGATGCGAGGGTGCGCCTCGATCCCCATCGGGGGCAGCGAGGCTTTCATCTCGATCGTGTACGTCTGTCGTCGCTGCTCGAGCCGGCCGGCTTCGATATTGTACAGCTCTTCGCCGGTGCCTTTGAGCCCGAGAATCTCGTACCCGCCCAGGAATCCGAAGGTCCCGCTCATGCGGAATCGGCCGGAGTACGGCACGGGCCAATCCGCCGGGGTGGAACTCGCCGGCGTGTACAGGCTCTCGATCACCGCCGCGGCCCCGCGAGGACCCGATCGAATCCCGTTGAATCGGTACTTCACGTCGCGGGCCTTCCGCATCACCATCGGGGTCGGCACGGGAAGCTGCGAAGACCACGTCTGCCCGATCGTCAGGCCCTCGGCCGGCAGAGGAAGGGTCGCCACGCCGTCCCAGAGAAACCACACCCCGGCCACGAAGTCCCCGATCATGTCCGGGTCCTTGACCCGCCCGCCGGCCCCGTCGTGAAACGCCCGCTCGCCCATCTCCAGGATCAGGGTCCGCAGCTCGTTGGCATCGACGATCCGGCCGCGAGGATCGACCTTGATCGTAAAACTCCGCTCCTTGGCGCTCTCGACGGCGTCGACGCCCAAGGATCGGCCCGTCGGCCCGCCGCTCCGCATCGTGCGAATGGATTCCACCGTCGCGCGGACCGTGCTGACGCCGTACGGGTCCACCTCGACCGGCGTGTAGGCCACGACCATCTCCATCTGCTCGGCGTGTTGCTGCACGCGATTCTTCGTATTGGTCGCGTTGGGGTCCCAGTCCAGCGTCACTTGCTTTCTCGACGCCATTCGGTACCGCAGCGTCTTGCCCTGCTCGAAGTCCACGGTCAGAAACACGCGGCCTTTGTCCTTGGCCGCAGCCTTCGCCTCCGCGGTCTTGTCCTCGATGCCGCTGGGCGTCTTACACCCAGGCATCAACAAGACCACGGCCGCCGCAATCAGGAGCATCCATCCGGCTCTCACACAGTCCCTTTCAATCCCATCGTCCGATCGACCCTGCAACTACTCCACCAGCTCCAGCCGGTGCAGCCGTCTGGCCCCCATCTTGAGGGCCCGCGGCTGAACGGTAGTATCCTGCATCGCAGCCGGATCGGCAATGATCCATTCGATCTGCATGTCTTCGACGTACTGGCGGACCCGCCCGCCGTCGAGGTCGAAATCCAGGCGGCCCTCGTACTTGTCCGTGTTGTCGAACAGCCCGGGCAAGAGGCCTGACGTCTCCCGTTTACGCAGCTCCTCGGCCATCGCCGCGGAGGGGATCGCCTTCATCTCAATCTGGGCCGTTTTGCCGCCGCTCTCCTCTACTTCTTTGAGCGTGTAGATCCGTTCGAAGCTCTTGGCGCCCATGTCGCCGAACGCAAACGACTTCACGTCGCTCCAGTTCCGTCCAGGGCGGGCCTGCCCATCCTTGAGGGCTGCCAGCGGCGGAATCTCGTGCTGGTCGCGGATCATCTCGTCGGAGAGGAGCTTCGTCGCCACATTGTAGGCCGGCGTGCCCGCCTTCACCGCCTTGC
>JBDKUU010000759.1:0-3397 GCA_039679525.1 Phycisphaerales bacterium
CAAGCAGGGCCAGAACGGCGACGCCGACACGCCTCTCTACAAGGACGCCAAGGGCGATGAGGTGATCCTCGACGCCGCCGGGCCGGGCTGCGTCCGGAGCATCTGGGCCACCATGGTCAGCCATGACGCCGTGCTCAATTTCTACTTCGATGATCAGCAGGAGCCCCGCTATCAGATCAAGGAACTCGAGTTCTTCTCGGGCAAGCATCCGGACTTCCCGTCGCCGCTGAACTCGTATGAGCTGCGGGGATACTACGGCGACGAACCCTACGCCGGCAACTGCTTCACCCCGATCCCCGTCTCGAAATCGCTCAAGGTCACGATCACGGGCGGATCGCGATTCTTCCACGTGCTGTACGAGCTCTATCCGTACGGCACGGCGGTCGAGTCGTTCACCGGCAAGGAAGACCGTTCGGCGTTGCTCGATAGCTTCAAGCATCTGGGCGACGCGACCACCGGCACCGGCGACGTGCAGACGGTCAGCGAGACGGTGGGCGCTTCGAAGGAGGAATTGGTTCTATTCGAGCGCAAGGGCTCGGCGGGCATGATCCGCGAGATCACGATCGAAGCGGACGACTCGGAATGGCTCTTTCAGAACACCCACGTGGTCATGCGATGGGACGGACACATGCGCGACGACGTGCACGCCGCCACCGGGATGTTCTTCGGCAGCGCCAACCGGGCCTATGACGTCGCCGCCCTGCCTGTGGCCGTGAGGAAGCTGCCCGACGGACGCGTCCGGCTCGCGTGCCAATTCCCGATGCCCTTCTGGCGGGAGGCCCGGATCGCGATGCGGAACCGGTCCGGCAAGGCGCTCGGCCGCGTGGACAGTAAGATCGTCGTGGGACCCAACCCGGTATCAGAAGCGGACGGCGCGTACTTCACCACGCTCTACCACAAGGGCGAGACGACCTACGGCCGCGACTGGCCGCTGTACGACAGTCCCGGCGCGGGCTGGTTCGTCGGCGTCGTCCAGTCGATGCAGTATCAGCACTACTGCGAGGGCAACGAACACTTCACCGTCGACGGGGCCGTCTCCCCACAGATCAACGGCACCGGCTCGGAGGATTACTACCTCGCCTGTTTCTGGCCGAACCGCCAGTTCAGCTCGCCCTTCGCGACCTGCGCGGGCGACATCCAAACGGAGGCCGGCGGCGATCTGATGGGAGCCTATGGGATCGCCTCGTCGTACGCACGATTTCACCTCGAAGCCCCCATCCCCTTCTTCCGTTCGATCGACGCCCGCATCCAGCACGGCGGCGTGAGCAACATCCTCTCGAACTACCGCAGCGTGGCCTTCTGCTATCTGCGGCGGCGTCCGGCCCTGCGGCAGACGGACTTCCTCGACGTCGGCAACGTCGCCGGCGAGAAGGCCCACAACTACTCGGCGAGCAAGTCCGAGCTGACGGGCCTGGTCAACGCGCGTCCCGAGGGCGAGTACTTCGAGACCGCCGAGGACGAGGACGGCCGCCGGCACTCGGCGGGCGAGATCCAGTTCACCGTCGCCGTCGATCCGAAGAACGACGGAGTCCGAATCCGCCGTCGCCTCGACCAGGGCGGCTTGCCGCAAACAGCGAAGGTGTTCGTCGACGGGACCTACGCCGGCACGTGGCGCTACGCCTATCAGAACGAGAACCTGAGATGGTTCGACTCCGACTTCGACATCGCCCCGCAATACACGAAAAGCAAGGCCTCGCTGACGCTGAAATTCGAGATCGTCAACGGCCCCGATTGCGGCGTTTACACCGATTTCAACTATAAGGTCTTCAGTTTCGAGAAAGAAGACAACTGAAGACAACTTTGGCTCCGTGGACATGCGTGGTATCCTGTGACACAGATAGGTCGATGACGCCGGATTGTGGAACGAGAGATGTTGTTCATCGAAGAGAGTTGGCATCTATGAAGAACGTGACGCGTCGTGCGGTGTTGCGATCCGGGGCGGCCGGGATCGCGGCCTTGAGTTTTCCCTCGATCGTCCCCTCCCGCGTGCTCGGCGCGAACGGCGCCGCCGCGCCCAGCAATCGGATCAATATCGGCCAGATCGGGTTCGGGTGGATCGGCGGCAGCCACATCGACACGCTCCTGAACCGCACCGACGTCCGCTACGTCGCGGCCTGCGACGTCAACGGCAAGCTGCTGGCCGAGGTCCGCCGCAAGATCGCTGCCAAGCACGCCGAGGACCCGGCCAAAGCCGGCAACCCGGACTGCCCCGGCTACGGCGATTTTCGGGAGATGCTGGCTCGCGAGGATCTGGACGCGGTCGTGATCGCCACGCAGGACCACTGGCACGCGCCGATCTCCATCTGTGCGGCCCAGGCCGGCAAGGACATCTATTGCGAGAAGCCGATGACGCTGACAATCCGCGAGGCGAGGGCGGTCGTCAATGCGGTCCGGCGATACAATCGCGTGTTCCAGACGGGCAGCCAGCAGCGGTCCAACGTGTTCGGGCCGTTCCGACGCGGGGCCGAGCTCGTCCGCAACGGGCGGATCGGGAAGGTGATCTCGATCGACGTCTCGACGGGCGACCCGCCGATCGCGTGCGACCTGCCGGCCGAGCCGCAACCGGCGGATTTCGATTGGAATATGTGGCTCGGCCAGGCGCCATGGCGACCCTACCATTCGAAGCTGGCGTCGATCAATTGGCGGCCCTACCGCGAGTTCTGCGGCGGCGGCTTCGCCGACATGGGGGCCCACCACTTCGACATCGCGCAATGGGCTCTCGACATGGACCACAGCGGCCCGGTCAAAGTGTACCCGCCGGACGGGGACAAGCGTCCGCGGGTCAGCTTTGAGTACGCCAACGGCGTCGTCATGAACCACGTCGGCGGCAACTGCCTCGGCCTGACGTTCCACGGCTCCGAAGGCACGCTCTACGTCGGCCGGGACGGGCTCTGGACGAAGCCCGAGTCGATCGCCGACTCGCAGATGGGGCCGAACGACGCCCGCCTCTACGAGAGCAACGACCACCACGGCAACTGGCTGGACTGCATCCGCAAACGCGGCGTGTGCATCGCGGACGTGGAGATCGGGGCCCGTTCCGCGACGATCTGTCACCTGGGCAACATCGCGTACGAGCTGCGGCAGGAACTGGCCTGGGACCCGGTGCACGAATGCTTCGCAGGCAACGAAGAGGCGAACAAGCTCCTGTCCCGCTCCATGCGAAGCCCCTGGCATCTGTAGACCTCGCAAGTCGGAAAAGGGGACATTCTACTTTTTGCCCGCCGATCGCTTCAACGGCCGATCGCCGAAAAGTAGAATGTCCCCTTTTCCCTCGTGCCTTTTCCCTCGGCTGGTACCTTCACAATAGACTTTGGGCAACAGCCGATTGCCGACTGTTGCCCAAAGAGAACCTCAAAAAGACACGCGGATTCGATCTGGCCGCACTTCACCGCGGAGG
>JBDKUU010000760.1:0-9598 GCA_039679525.1 Phycisphaerales bacterium
TTTTCGACCTCGCCGAAGTAGCCCCGCGTGATGGAGTCGCCGATCAGCAGGACCCTGGGCAGATCGTTCTTATCCGCGTTGGTGATCCAGATATCGCACCATTCGATCCGCTCGCGAAGGAGATCGCCAGTCCCCTGCTCCGTCGACCATCGCCGGGCGGAAGCCAGGACGAAATCCACGATCGGCGCAGGGGCCTTGAGACTGTGGGGATGATGTCCGACGCCGGGCTTGTGGATGACCTGAATGGAGCCGCCCAACGCTTTATACCGCTGCTCCAGGATGGTCGTGTTCTCCGCAAGTGGAACGACCTCGTCGGCGTCGCCCACCACGTGCAGCAACGAAATCCCGGCCCGGGCCAGCGGTTCGAGGTTGTCTATCGGATTGCACTTGGCGGTCAGGGCCTGCTCCTCCGTCAACTCATAGGCTTTCAGAACCTCGGCCCAGGAGGCGGGATCGCCCGGACCCGCCCCTTTGCCGCCCGGCCAGCTCTTGATGTCGCAGACCGGGGCGTCCGCGTAGATGCAGCAGACCTTGTCCGGGTTCTTCGCGGCCCAGTTGTAGATGTACAGGCCTCCCCGGCTCATCCCCTCCAGCACAGGCCGCCGGGCGAATCCGTAGGTCCGGGTCAGGTACGTATAGAAATGATCCCAGAGCGCGACCGCCTTCGGCGAGCCATACAGCTCGGGCGCGTCGATGTAGACCAAATGATAGCCCCGCTCCAGGAGAGCGATGTCCGTCTGGGGCTCGTGGCCGAAGAACCTCGCCCGCCAGATCCAGGGCTTGCCCTCCGCCGCGACCTTCGGCGTCACAACAATGCAGGCTCGTCCATCGTAGGTGAAATCGTAGCGGTCAAAGGAATAGAAGGACGACTTCTCCCCGGCGAACGGCGGCGCATCGACCGATTGAGCCACAGCGACCTGAGACGCAAGGACAAGCGTGAGGATCGGCAGCAGACGACGAAGCATGGTTCCTATATTCTCGTTCATTTCAGCCTTCCCAGGAGGAATCGATGCGTGCGGCCGCTCCTGCGGGCGTGAGCACGCGGCACAATCCTACAAAGAACGTTCCTCGTGGGCAAGCGAGTTGTCTGGTTCTTAGAATCCGTGGCGTCCTTCGCCGCGATCGGCTATAATAGAGCCATGACGACAGCGAAATACGGAGATGCTCATGGCCAAGGCAAATGTTGACCCTGCGGAGTTGCGGCGATTTGCCCGGGACCTGACCCGGTTCAACTCGGATCTGGAGACCCTGATCACGGGTTTGCAGGGCCGCATGAGAGAGCTCGAGCGGACCTGGGTCGATCAGGAGCAGAAGCGATTCGCCCAGGAGTTCGACCAGACGGTCAAGACGCTCAGCCGCTTCCTGGACGCCTCGGGCCAGCATGCGGCGTTTCTGGCGAAGAAGGCCCGGCACATTGAAGACTACCTGCAGCAGAGATAGGAGGCCGGAATGACCCGGCACGCGAGAGTCGATTCCTCTGCGATCCTGGCCGAGTTCCGGGCCTCGCTGGCCACGTTCGCCTCGGTCGCGGCGGTGGCCCTCGACGAGGCCGGCGCGGACATTCAGCGTTCGATCCAGTGGCTCCGCGAAGATCGGCAGCGGTACTGGAAGGCGCAAGTCCAGACGCGAACCGCGAAGTACAACCAGGCCAAGATCGCCCTCAAGCAGCGGGAGGTCCTGGATCGGGCCCTCGCCGGCACGCGCAGTTCGTGCGTCGAGGAAAGACGGGCCGTGCAGGCCGCGGAGAGGCGGCTTCGGGACGCCGAGAATCGATTCCGATTGACCGGGATGTACTGTCGCCAGATCGAGAAGGAGGCGTTGGACTACAAGGGGGCCACTCACGGCTTGATCAACGAGATCGAGGTCGAGATCCCCAACGCCTGCGCCGGCCTGGATCGAATGGTCGCCGCACTGGAGCGGTACGTGGCCCTGGCCCCGCCGGAGATGCCCACGGCCCCGCGCGAAGGCGTCGGGAGCACGACTGTCCAGCCGTACGACATGCCGCCCGTGGAGGATGAGCCCGCCGATGCTCCGACGGAGAGCGAAAGCGAATCCGAACCTCAAGGGGCAAGCGAATGAGCACCGCCGACAGTCGGGCCAAACTCGTGCAGGCGACCAAGAAGCTCCTGTCCGACTGGCAGCGGGTGCGAGAGGCCTGGCGGGACGACAATTGCGTGCAGTTTGACAAGAAATACGTCGCGCCGCTAGAAGCCAGCATCCGCGCCGCGACGATGGCGATGGAGCGCGTCGCCGGTCTGATCGACAGGGCCGAGCACGATTGCGGAGACTCGAAGGATCACGGCACATGATGAACGATCTGAAAAAGCCTGTTCACGATAACGAACGCCGGGAGAACGGCAAGTACACGACCCTGCTTCGCCAGGCCCTGGCGGAAGTGGTCCAGCTCTCCGCCTCGGCGGTCGAGCCCGTGGAATCCCAGATCGAAGCCGAGTACGCGAAGGCCCGAAGCGACGCACAATATCGATTCGACACGGACAAGGACAAGATCGAGAGGGAGCAGCGGCTCAAGATCCAGGAGGTCAAGCAGGAATCAGAGGCCCAGATCAAGGACGCCGAATCCGAATATGATGGCCGGCTCAGCGCCTTGAAGGTCGAGATCCAGCAACGCCGCAAGAGAGTCATGCAGACTGCCACGGAGCTCGAGAGCAAGGCGGAAAAGGAAAAGCAGGATCAGTTGCTGGAAATCGAATTCGTCGCCGAGGGGGCCGCGACGAGAAGAAAGCAAAAGAGCTTCGAGGCCAAGGCGAATGCCGAAGAAGCGCAGCGGCGTCTCGACGAGCTCGATGCCCACGCCGGCCGCCTCGTCCGACAGTATCGCTGCCGCGATGTGACGCCCGGCCAAAGCCCCGGCGCAGTCGCGGGCGATGACAGGAATCCCGCAGAGACCCTGCGTTCGCAGCAGGCGTTGGCTGAGCAGCATCTGAACCGGCTGCGTTGCCTTCTCGCAGCGCAACTGTTCGTAGGCGCGCGACCTGTGCTGTTGGCTGGAGGACTCCTGGGCATTGCGAGCGTGCCTCTGGGCATTCTGCACCTTCAGGGCGTCCCTATGATCCTCGTGGCGCCTGCGGTGCTGGTTGTCGCAGTGATTCTGATCGCTGTGGGAGGACGCGCCCTGTGGAAGCGGGGCCAGTCCCAGGCCCGGGGCGTCTACAGGGAGTTCCAGGTCGCTCTGATGAACGCCCGCATGGCTCTGGGCCAGCGGTCCGCTCTGGCGTTGGATCAGGTTGAAAGAGAATGGCTCGCGGCCGTCGAGCAGAAACAGGTCGAGATCAGAAGGACCGAGACAACCTATGAGACCACCAAGACCAATCTCGCCAGGCAGCAGGCTACTTCCCTGCGTCAGGTCGAAGACCAACGGCAGGAGCTTCTCAACAACCTGAAGGAAAGCCGGGACCAAACGGTCCAGAAAGCCCGCGAACTCTACGAGCGGGAAAAAGCGGAATTCGAGAAACGGGCCCAGCGAGGTTTGGCCGAGATCCAGAAGCGATTTGACGAAGAGATCGCCGCCTGCGAGAGCAAGTACAAAGCCGCCCGCAAATCGCTGGAGGACCGCTGGGACGAGGGCCTGACTCGCATCGATGCGCTGCTTCGCAGCACGGCCGGTTTGGACATGCGGGCCGCGGGTTCCTGGGACCATCTGCTCGGCAAATCCTGGACGCCTTCCCAAACGCCGCCGGCCGGGGCGCGATTCGCGGCGTTGAATGTGGACTTCGGATGCCTGGCCGATTCCGTGGCGGCCCGAGCCGGGTCGATGCTGGACGCTGCGCGATTCGCCGCGCTGCCGGCGATGCTCGAATTCCCCGACCACTGCTCGCTACTGCTCGAGTACCCGCGGGAGGGCCGCCAGCAAGCCATCGACACGCTGCGGGCGGTCATGATGCGGCTCTTCGCTTCGTTCCCGCCGGGGCAGGCTCGCTTCACCATCTTCGACCCCGTCGGGCTGGGCGAGAGCTTCGCGGGTTTCATGCACGCCGGCGACTATCTCGAATCTCTCGTCGGCGGCCGCATCTGGACCGAGCCGCAGCAGATCCAGGAGCAACTGGAAGACATTACCGAACACATGGAGAACGTGATCCAGAAGTATCTCCGCAACGAATTCGAGACCATCGAGGAATACAACCGCCAGGCGGGCGAGCTCGCGGAGCCGTACCGATTCCTGGTGATCGCGGATTTCCCACGGAACTTCAGCGAAGAGACCGCCCGGCGGCTGAGCAGCGTCATTCACAGCGGCCCCCGCTGCGGCGTCCACACCCTGATCGCCTACGACACGCGGGCCGATCTGCCCGGCGGCGTGGACATGCGGGACATCTGCGCGGCCAGCGTCCACCTGGCGTATGAAGACGGCCGATTCGTCTGGCGGGACGATGTGATCGAGCAGTTCCCCCTCGTCCTGGACACGCCGCCCGACGAAGCAGCCCTGACCCAGGCCATGCACGTGATCGGCAAGGCGGGCGCGGCCTCCGCGCGAGTCGAGGTCCCGTTCACCGCGATTGCCCCGAACGACGGCCAGTTCTGGTCGCTCAACAGCAGTTCGGAACTGCGAGTGCCGCTGGGCCGCACGGGCGCGACCCGATTGCAGTATCTGTCCCTCGGCCGCGGAGTCGCCCAGCACATGCTCATTGCGGGCAAGACCGGCTCGGGCAAATCGACCCTCCTGCACGTGATGATCACGAACCTGGCCCTGTGGTACTCCCCCGATCAGGTCGAGCTGTACTTGATCGACTTCAAACAGGGCGTCGAGTTCAAGACCTACGCGACGAACCATCTGCCGCACGCCCGCGCGATCGCCATCGAGAGCGACCGCGAATTCGGCCTGAGCATCTTGCAGCGTCTGGACGCCGAGATGACCCGCCGCGGCGACCTGTTCCGCCAGGCGGGCGTGCAGGATCTGGCCGCCTATCGCAAGGCGACGGGCAGGCCGCTGCCTCGCACCGTGCTCATCGTCGACGAATTTCAGGTCTTTTTCGCGGACGACGACAAACTCGCCCAGGACGCCGCGGTTCTGCTCGAACAGCTCGTCCGCCAGGGCCGTGCGTTCGGCATCCACGTCGTGCTCGGCTCTCAGACGCTCGGCGGCGTCTTCGGCCTGGCCCGCAGCACGATCGGACAGATGGCTATTCGCATCGCCCTGCAGTGCTCGGACGCGGACTCCCAGCTCATTCTCGACGACGACAACATGGCGGCCCGCCTGCTCTCCCGGCCGGGCGAAGCGATCTACAACGACGCCGGCGGCCGGCTCACAGGCAACAGCCCCTTCCAGACGGCCTGGCTGGCCGACGCGACTCGCGACGGTTACCTGGCCAAGATCCGCGAACGCATTGGGGCGAATGATGATTCGCCCTCACCAGAGCCTGCGATCGTCTTCGAAGGCAGCGCCCCCGCTGACATCCGGGAGAACCGCCAGTTGGCCGCCTGCCTGGAGCAAGCCCCTCCAGCCTCCAGTCTCCAGCCTCCAGCCTCTCCGAAGATCTGGCTCGGCGCCCCGGTGACGATCAAGGAGCCCACCGCCGTGACGTTCCGCCGGCAGAGCGGCTCCAATGTTCTGGTCGTCGGCCAGCGGGACGATCTCGCGAGAAACTTGATGAGCGCGGCCATCCTCAGTCTGGCGGCGCAACTCCCGGCGTCCGCGGCCCGATTCGTCATTCTGGATGGAAGCGCACCCGATTCCGCCGGGACCGGTTCGTTCGAACGAATCGCGGCGGCCGTCCCGCAGGAATGCCGCAACATCGGATGGCACGACGTGGTCGATACGATCGGCGAACTGGCCCGCGAGGTCGATGCGAGGGTCCAGGAGAGCCGGCGCGATGCCCCCAGCATCTTCCTGATGATCTTCGGCCTCCAGCGATACCGAATGCTTCGCCGCAACGAGGACGCGTTCAGTCTCTCCCGCGACGAAGAGGCGACGCCCCAGTGCGACGCCCAGTTCGCCGACCTGCTGCGGGAAGGACCCACCGTCGGCATTCACACGATGATCTGGGCCAACACCCTCAGCACGCTGGAGCGAACCCTGGACCGCCAGACGATCCACGAGTTCGACCATCGCGTGCTGTTCCAGATGAGCACGGCCGATTCGAGCAATCTGATCGATTCGCCCATCGCCAATCAACTGGGCCTGCACAGGGCCCTGCTCCATAGCGAGGAACAGGGCGGCATGGAGCGATTCCGGCCGTACGCCGCGATTCCGGATGGCTGGCTGACCGAAGCCGGCAAGAAGTTGGGAGAAAAATGCGAGAAGAATGCACGAAATCCGAAATCCGAAATTCGAAGCAAGCACGAATGACCCAAATCCAAAATCCCAAACGGAGCGTCGACGTTGCGCCAGCGTTTCGGTCATTTGGGTTTCGGTCCTTTGGATTTGTTTCGGATTTCGAATTTCGGATTTCGTGTTTTGTCGCCCTCCTGCTTCTCATAGGTTTCGCGCCCTGTTGGGCCCATGACCTCGCGGCGGACTTCCGCGAGCCCCCCGCCTCGGCCAAGCCGTGGGTCTACTGGTTCTTCATGGACGGCAACCTCAGCCGCGAAGGGATCACCGCGGACCTGGAGGCGATGAAACAGGCCGGCATCGGCGGCGTGATCCTCATGGAAGTCGATGTCGGCGTCCCTCGGGGACCGGTGCGGTTTATGAGCGAGCCCTGGCGGGCGATGTTCAAACACGCCGTGACTGAGGCCGAACGACTGGGCCTCCAAATGACGCTCAACGCCGGCCCGGGCTGGACCGGCAGCGGCGGCCCCTGGGTCAAGGTCGAGCAGTCCATGCAGCACCTCGTCGCCGGCGAGACCAGGGTGACGGGCGGACAGCAATTCAGGGGAGTTCTCCCGCAGCCGCAGCCTCGGCCGCCCTTCTTCGGCCCTGTACCGGCGGAGTTGGAGTCTCAGCGCAGCGGGTTCTACCGCGATGTCGCCGTGCTGGCGTTCCCGACGCCGGCGGACGGGCCGGGCATCGCCGATCTCGATGACAAGGCTTTGTACGTGCGGGCCCCCTACTCATCGCAGCCCGGCGTCAAGCCCTTCATGCCTGCACCGGCCAAAGACTCGACGCTTTCTGGAATTGTCCGGGACCGCATCGCGGATCTGACGGATCGCCTCGATCCCAACGGCCGGCTCACGTGGGATGTGCCCGAAGGCGAATGGACGATCCTGCGTTTCGGCCGCACGACCACCGGCGCCAACACGCGGCCTGCGCCACAGCCGGGCCTGGGCTTCGAATGCGACAAGTTCGACCCTGCAGCCCTCGACACTCACTTCGACGCCTTCGTCGGCACGCTGCTGCGCGACATCGGCCCGCGTCCGATCGATCGCAAGGTCGGCTGGACGATGCTGCACATCGACAGTTGGGAGATGGGCTCGCAGAACTGGAGCGAGGGATTTCGCGAGGAGTTCCAGCGGCGACGCGGCTACGATCCGCTGCCGTACCTGCCCGTGATGACCGGCCGGGTCGTGGACAGCCTGGGAGTCACCGAACGATTCCTCTGGGACCTGCGACAGACCGCCCAGGAACTCGTCATCGAGAACCACGCCCAGCATCTCAAGGCCCTCGGCCGCCAGTATGGCTTCGGTCTCTCCATCGAGCCCTACGACATGAATCCCTGCTCCGACCTCAGTCTCGGCGGCGTCGCGGACATCCCGATGTGCGAGTTCTGGGCACAGGGCTATGGCTTCGACTCCGCGTTCAGTTGCATCGAGGCAACGTCCATCGCCCACACGTTGGGCCGCCCGATCGTGGCGGCCGAAGCATTCACATCGGACTCCAGGGAGGCGTGGAAGCTCTATCCGGGCGCCATGAAGCGCCAAGCCGACTGGGCCTTCTGCATGGGGATCAATCGGCTGGTCTTTCACCGCTTCGCGCACCAGCCCTGGCTCGACCGCCGGCCCGGCATGACCATGGGCCCTTACGGAGTCCACTACGAACGCACGCAGACCTGGTGGCCGATGGTCGGCGCGTGGCATCAGTATCTCGCGCGCTGCCAAGCCATGCTGCAGCGAGGCCGAACGGTGGCGGACATCTGCTGCCTGGCGCCCGAGGGCGCGCCGCACGTCTTCCGCCCGCCCGCTTCCGCCGTGCAGGGATCGGGTCCTCTCCGCGACCGCAAAGGCTACAGCTTCGACGGCTGCGCCCCCGAGACGCTCCTGGTCGGGGCCACCGTCAAGAACGGGCAATTGGTCCTGGCCGGCGGAGCAAGCTACCGGGTGTTGGTCCTGCCCAATCAGCAGATCATGACTCCGCCGCTGCTCCGGAAGATCCGGGATTTGGTCGAAGCGGGCGCAACCGTGATCGGCCCGCGACCGATCCAGTCTCCCAGCTTGAGCGACTATCCGCGATGCGACCAGGAGGTTTTGAACCTGTCGGCGCAGTTGTGGGGCCCCTCCTTCTCGGTTGGCGGAACAGCGGAGCGTCGGGTCGGCAAGGGCCGCACGATCGCTGCCCCGGAGGCTGCCCCGCGTGAGTCCGAGTCCCTGTCGCTCCCTGCAAATGCGCATTGGATCTGGCGCTCGGAAGGCAATCCGGCTGCCAGCGCCCCGGTCGGCGCCAGACTCTTTCGCCGCACGTTCACCATCGAGGCGAACGCGAAGGTCGAATCGGCGAAACTCCTGATGACCGCCGACAACGCTTTTGAGATTCGCGTGAACGACAAATCGATCGGACAAGGCGACAGTTTCAAACAACTCTACGCCTTCGACCTCACAAAGGAATTGAAGCCGGGCGACAATGTGCTGAGCGTCACTGCGGAAAACGGCGGCGACTCGCCCAATCCGGCGGGCCTGATCGGAGCACTGATCGTCCGCTTCAGCGATGGCCATACACAAATCGTTGCGACCGATCATCAATGGCAAAGCGCCGAATCGGATGGAGCAGACTGGCAGGCGGCCATGGACCTGGGCGAGATGGGCATGGCCCCGTGGGGCAAGATCGATGCGGCGAGCGACGCGGAGAAGTATCCCGACCTGTACTGCAGCTACGATTTGGTCGCCGGCGTTCTTCGCGAGATGGACGTCCCGTCGGACTTCGAGTCCGACGCGAATCTGCGGTACACGCACCGCCGCGACGGAGATACGGACATCTACTTCGTCGCCAACCCGGCCGATCAACCGATCGTCGCGAAATGCGCGTTCCGCGTCACGGGAAAACGGCCTGAAATCTGGGACCCGATGACAGGCGAGGCGCATTCCGCCGGGCGATCTGTAGTGAAAGACAAGCGCACGCGAATGGAGTTGTCCCTGGAGCCCTGCGGCTCGGCATTCGTCGTGTTCAGCAGGAAATCTCTCGGCAGAAGGATCACTCCTGCCACATCACCGGACAAGCTCTCGCTGGAGACGGAAATCGCCGGACCGTGGGAGGTCCGCTTCGAACCGCAGCGAGGCGCACCCGAGAAGATCGTTCTGAACGAGCTGATCGACTGGTCGAAGCATTCGGACCCGGGAGTGAAATACTTCAGCGGCCAGGCCACGTACCGCACGCGGTTCACGCTGGACCCGGCGAGAATTCGAAAATCGCGATGGCTGCTCGACCTGGGCCGCGTCCAAGTCATGGCGCAGGTGAAGATCAACGGCAAGGACCTCGGCGTCCTGTGGAAAACCC
>JBDKUU010000761.1:0-2878 GCA_039679525.1 Phycisphaerales bacterium
AGAGATTCCTGTCTCGTAGGACCCAATGCATGCCCGAAACGGGCCTGCCTGGGCAGTTCATCGCTTTGCGGCCTCCAGCACAATACGCGAGCAGAACGCTCGCTCAAGAGGGTGCGCCGCACCTCCAACTGCTGGTGGCTCCAAAGCGAAAATCTTCCGCTGCCCGGACGCGCAGCGGCCCTCCGGGCCGGGCGGCGGGTTCCGGATCAGTCCGTTCCTTCCTTCGCCCATCAGAAGAAACCGATGCGAGCCTGTCAATGAGGTCTTGATCCCGCAGTTTTGTTTGATCTGGAACGGCGGTAGAACTATCATAGCCGCTGACGGTTGGGGGCATCCGGCGTAGCGGCGGACGGGGGATCGAAATCGCGCGTGCGGCAGGCCCCTGTGGATTGACGACTGACCCGGATTTCTGGAGCAAGCACGACGATCATGGCCGAAAGCAAGCACCTCAGCGCGCCGCTGCCGACGACGAAGATGCCCCCGAGCGTTCCCTATATCCTCGCCAACGAGACCGCCGAGCGGTTCGCGTTCTACGGCATGAGCTCCATCCTCGTGATCTTCATGACGAGCAACCTGCTCGGCCCCGGCGGCGTTTTGAAGCCGATGGGCGATGAGCCCGCGACGGCGTGGTTTCACTGGTTCACCGCCGCCGTCTATTTCATGGCCATCGTCGGCGCCGTCGTCTCGGATCTGTGGCTGGGCAAGTTCAAGACGATCATGTGGTTCTCGCTGGTGTACTGCGCCGGTTTTGTCGTTTTGACGCTCGAGCCCACGCGGCTGGGCCTGGCCGTCGGGATGATCTTGATCGCCATGGGCGCCGGGGTCATCAAGCCCTGCGTCTCCGCCAACGTCGGGGATCAATTCGGGGCCAGCAACAAGCGCCTGATCGAGAAGGTCTACAGTTGGTTCTACTTCTCGATCAACATCGGCTCCGGGGTCTCGATATGGTATTGCCCGATCCTGCTGGACAAGTACGGCCCGGGAGCGGGCTTCGGCGTGCCGGCTGCATTCATGATGCTCGCGACGGTCGCCTATTGGCTGGGCCGGCGCAAGTTGGTGGACGTGCCTCCCGCCGGTCCCAAGGCGTGGGCCGAGATCTTCGATCCCGAGCAGCGCGGCAGCCTGATCAAGATCTCCATCATCTTCGTGCTGATCTCCATGTTCTTCGCCCTGTACTATCAATCTCAGTCGGCCTGGGTGCTCCAGGCGGAGAAGATGAACCTGCAATGGCTGGCCTTCCCCTGGTGGAGCGCCGAACGCGGCCTGTACCTCAAGGATCTTGTATGGCTGCCCGCCCAGCCTCAGGTGGCCAATTCCATATTCATCCTCGTGATGGTCCCGCTGTTCACGTATGTTCTCTATCCCGCCATCAACAGGTTCTGGCCCCTGACACTGCTTCGCAAGATGCAGATCGGCATGTTCGTCACGGCGGCCACGTTCGTGGTCCCCATCTGGATCGAGACGCAGATCCAGCACGGCGGCCGGCCCTCCATCGGCTGGCAGTTCGTCGCCTACGTCTTCCTGACGGCCGCCGAGATCATGGTTTCCATCACGGCCCTGGAGTTCGCGTACACGCAGGCCCCGAACAAGATGAAGTCCCTGATCCAGGCGATCAACCTCTTGTCCATGTCGCTGGGGAACATCATCGTTGCGGTCGTGAACAAGGCGATCGAGAATCCCGACGGCACCAGCAAGCTGCCGGGCGCGAGCTACTACTGGTTCTTCGCGATCGTCATGTTCGTGACGGCGGTGCTGTTCATCCCGGTGTCGCTGGGCTACAAATCGAGAGAGTACATCCAGGGCGAAGCCCCGGCGGCGTGATCTCTTTCGTCCCTTCACTCTCTCTTCTTTGTGAAAGGAAGCTGTTGCTCGCAAGCCTCGGGCGGCCGCTCGGTCGTGTGCTCCGAGGACGAATGGTGGAAGGGACGGGCTGATCCGGATTCCGCCGTTTCACGCCGGGCTAGGAGAAGATCATCGCGTACAAGGCTCCCCGCACCCGGTGACGAGCCGCACAGCCGGGTCCGACGATTCAATTCCGGGCCGGGCTGTTGGTCAGGGTTCGAAGCCTGTCGAGGGCCTTGGGATCGACTTTGCCGCCGCGCTGCTGGCACGTTTCGAGATCGGCCAGGGCCTCCAGGTACCGGCCCGATTGATAGCACGCCTGGGCGCGAAGGCCGTAGATCCCCAGCCTGCCGGGGTCCAGGGCGAGGACTTTGGACAGGTCTTCAATGGCCTCGTTGTACATGCGTTTGGCGAGGTAGGCGTTGGCCCGATTGATGCGGACGGTGGGTTCGTTGGGATCGATCTCGATGGCCCGGTTGTAGTCCTCCATGGCTGCGTCGGCACGGCCCATCTGGCTGTACGTGTAGCCCCGGCCGTTGAAGGCATTGCCGCCCAGTTGGAAATGGCGAGCGGCGTTGATCGACGGCACGGGCGTCTTGCTCCACAGATCGATCGCTGTCGAAAAGTCCCGGATTGCCGAAGCCCGCTCGCCGAGATTGGCGTAAGCGACGCCGCGAAGGTAATACGTGTCCACTGAGTTGGGGTCGAGATCGATGGCCGTGGTGAAGTCCGAGATCGCCCAGTGGAACTGTTTGGCGGCCGATTGGGCTTCGCCCCGCGTTCTGTGAGCCACGGCGTACGTCGGATCGGCGGCGATGGCTTTCGTGCAATCGGCTATGGCGTTCTGCACCTGTCCCATCGACAGGTACACCGCGCCTCGCGTCGACAGGGACGCCGCATCGCAGGGATCCGCGTTCACCACGAATGTGAGGTCCTTGAGGGCATCCTCGTTGCGGCCCATGTTGCGAAGCGCAACGCCGCGGACGCGGCGAGCGTCGATGGACGACGGGTCCAATTCGATCGCTTTCGAACAGTC
>JBDKUU010000762.1:0-6060 GCA_039679525.1 Phycisphaerales bacterium
AGGGTACGGTCTTCAGCAGACTCGCGGCGCCCAAAGCCGTGATGCGTCGAACGGTGAGCGACGTGCCGTCCTCGATCCCGAACACGTATCGCACGGGACTGTTGGATTCGATCGTCTCGGCCAATACGCCGGTCGTGTAGTCGCCGAACACCTGTCCCCTCAGAGTCGCCTTGGTGAGGAACGCCCAGTCCGTCGTGGACGGCGTTGAACGCCAGACCAGAGGATACGCGGTCGTCGCCGCAGCCAGCGGGAACGCGAGATCGGACCACACCTGCAAGACCAGGCTCTCCGGGACCTCGGTAAGAGAGTAGTAGGGACCCGTCGTGTAGTTCGGCCGAAGGATCGCGTTCTCGATATTCCAGAACGGGTCCAGCCGCGACGACTTGAACGAACTGAAGCCCGTGGGTCCGTAGACCGCGACTTCCCGCTCGATCGAAGCCGACGCTCCGCCTGCGTCCACGCCCGTCGCCGTGATCGTGTAAAGTCCCGGAGACGGGAAAGCCGCGATCGCCGTCGTGTCCCCGCTCGTTTCGAGCGACGCGTCCGTGGGCGTCGCCGACCAGGAGTACGTCACGGGCGTGCCGTCCGGGTCGTTGCTGTCGGAGACATCCATCGTGAGCGGCTCGAGCACAGGCACCCGCCAGGACGCCGGATCGGCCTGGATCGCCATCACCGGCGCGCCCTCGCCCATCCTTCGCACGGAGACCGGAGTCTGATGGAGAACCGTGCCGAACTCGTCGACGCCGTTGACAGTCAACTCGTTCAGCCCGCCGGGAACCGCGACGCCCGTCAGAGCCCAGTTGCTCTCGTCGAGCCAGGCGAACTTCGCCTCGGGATGACCGGCCACCTCGACCTTGAAGACCCGCAGAGGCGCGGTGCCCACGAGGTCCACCGTGCCGGTGTTCGTCACGATGACCGTCCGGCCGCCCAGAATGACGCTGAACGGCGTGTTGCGATTGCCTCCCACGAAGTTGAACGCCGGACCCTGGCGGTTGCTGAACCAGCCCGCGTACGAGAAGTTGAACGGGAACTGCGTGCTGGCGTCCTCTTCCATTTGGAGCCACGTGTAGATCCTCGCGGAGTTCAGCGTGTAATTCTCCAGCAGCCGCACGAGGTAATGCTTGAAGAACCGCATGTTGTAGGGTTTTTCGATCCACGGACGCAGTCCCGGGAAGCTCCCATAGAATGAAGCACCGGGGCTGTCGAAAGATCGTTTCATGTCCCACGGGAAGAACATGAATCGTCCGTCCGTGGGTCGCCGGTAGAAATAGCAGTTCTTGCCGCGATCCTGCGAGATGAAATCCCATGCGTGGATGTAACCCGCCACGGCAATTGCCTTCATACAGGCCACCGGATCGACCAATCGCTCGATCTCCGGCTGCGTGTAGGGCCCTACATGGACCTTCTTGAAGAAGCTGATCAGGGCGCTGTAGTCGTACTCGTTCTCCTTGGACCGCTTCATCCATTCGCTGTGGTAGCGCCCGGGGTTGTCCGAGTTCTTATAGCTCCAATCGGCGTTGCGGTTGACGCGGTTCCAGTCGTCCTGGAACCACCACTCGTCGTCGATCTTGTACAGTTCGCCCTCGCTGCCGTTCTCGTAGGCCCGGTCGAGCATGTCGTTGCCGACGACCTCGACTTCTTCGCGGACCGAGCTGCCGCCGTTGTTGACCTTGACCAGGATGAACTCATTCTCCGGCGTCGGATTTCCGAGCAGGTACAGCCAGTACCGAACGATTCGATCGTGACTCCACCAGCCGACATCGTAGTTGCGGTACAAGAAGTTCCCTTTGCCGCGGAAGAGATTGTCGTCGGGGAACTTGAACTTGCCTCGTTCGACGCCGCCGCTGCGAGTCCAGGGACTGCCGGCGGGCCGCAACTCGCACCCGTAGACGACGTCCTTCTCGTTGATGATGATCGTCGCATTGAAGTAGTGGTTGGACAGACGCGGGAAGGCGTAGCCGTAAATGGGCGACGAGCCGTCGCCGTTTCCGATGTCCCGCAGATCGAGGGCGGAGATCACGAATCGCATCCGCCGCAGATCGCCCGGGTTGGTGGTCGTGTCGACGATATACATCGCCGGCCGGCTGGCCCCGTCCCTGGGCTGCTGCGAGATCAAGCCGTTCGACGTCACGGCCTGGACGTAGAACTGCACGATCTGGCCGTTCTGGCCGTACTCGGTGAGTTGAGCAGTGTAGACGCCGTCGCCGGCTTTCTCGTCGCCGCCGGAGGCGCCGTCGTCGAACATGGGCTTGGTGGCCCAGGCGCCGTCGCCGTTGTTGTTGTCCAGGCGATGGCACAGCAGAACCTGCGGCGAGAGCCCGTTGGCCTGCACGCGAGCCGTCACCCGCACAGCCTGGCCGCGGGCCGGAACAATAGGATCATGGATCAATCCGTCCACTTGCGGGGCTGGATCCGGAACATAGCGGGAGTTCTGCATTCCCGGCGTTCCGATGTCCGACGGGACGGGCAGCGAAATGCTCGTGGCGATGCTGTGGTCCCAGGTCTGGGCGATCACGCGGGACATGCCCGACATCCATCTCGCGTCGAAGCTGATTTCGTACGTCTGGTTGGCCTGCATCGCGGTGGCGTCGATCTCGACGCGGTTGGGCCGGTTGTCGCCGTGCCCGTCCGAGATCAGGTGAAGCTCGTCGCCCTCCAGATGGCTTGCGTAGTGCGTGCCCTGGGCGAGCCAGCCGTTGGCGCTGCGGCCGTCGGTCGACATCTTGTTCCCGTTGGCGATCAGGTTGGGACCCGTGCGGTTGAGCCGGATCTGAATGTTCTTCAGGACGACGTGACTGTCGCCGACCAGGTGGAGATGCAGCTCCTTGTAGTCGGTGGGAGAGCCGAGCGTGTTCAGTTGCCGATAGACATCCGAGTAACTGTAGTGCCCGAAAGGCATCTTCCCGGATTCGTCGCTGGCGACCCATGCCGAGGACTGGCTGTTGTCCATCCAGGGATTCTGCAGCTCCATGCTGGAGCCGCCGCCGTCGGGCAGGCCGGGCCAGTTGCCGCCGGTGGAGTAGTCGACCTCGTCGGCCAGGTTACCCCACTGATCCACCAGGCGGATGACTTCGCCGCTATTGCTCAGATGACTGTCGAAGTCGCCCACGACGGGGACGTCGCCATACGTGGCCTTGATCCAGTTGGCGTCTGCGGCCACCGCCAGGTAGCCGTGCGACGGGATGACCGTCCCGGCGGGCATCGTGAAATCGACCCCGTCGACGAAACGCCAGCCCGAGACATCCGCCGCGGTCGCGCCGCGGTTATACAATTCGACGTACTCGCCCGAGGGCTCGCTCGACGGCGTGTGGTACATGACCTCGTTGATCACGACGTCCGTGTTCCTGGCCGGATTGTTGGCCGCGTTGCGAGTGCTCTGCGCCGAGGCGTACCACTCGCTCGAACCCTCGGGGAACGCCTGGCAACTGTCGCCGAGCAGCGGCGGTTCGAGAACCTTCGCGGACAACACCCCGCCGGCGGAGTTGACCAGGAACAGAGTGATCTCTCCATCGGAGACGGGGAACGCGACGTCGCGACTGATGCGTCCGCCGGCCGGCAGCGAGCCGCTCAGCGCCACCTTGTCCAACAGATCGTCCCGGGACGACAGGAACAGGTCGTCCAGCGAGATCGGTCCATCGCCGCTGTTGTAGAGCTCGACCCAGTCCACGATCTGCGAGCCGGAGAAATGCGCCTCATTGAGATGAATCTGTAGAGCGATCGCGCTCTGGCTGACGTTCGGCATGCCTCGCGTGGGCTCGGTGAAGAGGAACCACGAGTCGCCGCCGGAGGGCTTGCGGCCCAGAGACCGGCCGTCCAACGGCATGTCGGCGCTGCTGATCAGATTGATGATCGTCGAGCCGTCCGGCGCGACCAGGCATAGTCGCAGCGGATTGGTCACGATCAGGCCGGCTTCCGCGAAGCCGACGGTGGCGAGCCCGCCCGCCGGGATCGCGACGTCGCTCGTGAAACGGTACTTGCGAAGATTGGTCGGATCGTCCGTCAAATAATGATCGCGAAGGTTGACGGGACTGCTGCCCGGGTTGTAGATCTCGACGAATCCGACGCCGGCGGCTCCCGGCAGGACTTCGTTGATCTGCAGGCTCGCCTGGCTCGGGGCCGAGATGTTCAGCCGCATTCCGAACACCAAATCCGAACTGGTGTTGTTGTTCTGGTGCACTTCCGCCGCCAGAACGTTCACGCCCTTGACGAGGGCCGATCCGTCCGCCGTGATCACGCTCAGCTCTTCGACGGCGTCGCTCGTCGTGCGATCGGCCGGCGTAGTGAACGTGACCGTGCCCGCAGCCATGCCGGACCGACCCAGTTCCTGGCCGTTGAGGTAATAGACAGCGCCATCGTCGAGGACCTGGTCGATCGTGAGCGTCACGCCCTTGGTGGCCCCGGTGTAAACGAACGTGGTGCGGAGGTAGTACGTCAATTGCCGCGAGTTGGTGAAGGCCGTGCGCATGCCCGGGGCCGGCATACTGGCCGTCTCGAACCCGAGCAGGCCGGGCCCCTGCGGCCAGGCGCTGTCGTCGAAGGCCGGCGTTCGCCAGGCGGTCCCCAGGTCCACGTTCTTGTCATTGTACTTCCAGGTGTCGCCGTAATTCACGTACGGAATCCCGGTGACGAGATTCACTTCCGGACTGGCGACAGGGGTCTCCGCCGACTGGGGCTCTTCCGTGCCCGGCGTGCCGCCGAGGCGACTGCTGGCGGTCCAGTTGCGCCAGTCGTCGATCTTGCGATCGGGGTTCTTGAGCACCAGCGTGTGACCGGTCCCATCCGGCGCCGGGGACCACCGGCCCTTGTCGTTGTACTGAACGGAGCAGACCGGCACGCCGTTCTTGTCCTTCAAGGTGATCCGCTCGCCGCTGTTCTTGAGATTGCCGGTCCAGGGCCCGAACACGCGGACCGTCGGCGACACGCCGTAGGCCGCCCTCAACGTCGCCTCGTCCACCGGCGAGAGCAGGATTCGCTCGAAAGGCTTGAGAAAAGTCCGACTGGACGCGGCGACGTCGAACGAGGGAAACGCGTACTCCACCCCGTCACAGAGCCGCCAGTCGGCCATGTCGAAGACTGTGGCGGTGTTGTTGTACAATTCGATGTACTCGGGCAACCCGTCGGGGGGATGATACATGATCTCGCTGAACACGACCTGCTCGGACCTTGCGTCCGATATTCCAAGCCCCAGCACCACCGCGAACGCGGCAACCCAATGCAGACCCTTCATCATGGTCCTCCAACAAACCCACTTGCGGGTGTGATCTTACGCGGCGTAATCCGATGAATGCGCCCCGGCCTCCGAGCAAGCCTATCAATCATCCCAAGTCCGGGGTTGATGACAGACAAGAGGATATTCCAATAACCTATTATACCACGGCCGGCAGGCAAACCATCTGAAAATATCCGGAGGTCAAAACGGGCAGACGGTCGCCATATCCCAGCGGCGCAGGGTGGGTTTGGGTCTGGATGACATCTAACATCAGGACGCCATGCGCCAAACGCCAGGGACAGGAGGGGCCTGGCGGTCTTGGCACATGAGGGCCGCTCGGATCGAGCCGGGGATCTCAGTCGCGTTCGTCTTCCTCTTCGAGATTCGCGGCCACCGCCCACTGCGGATAGGGCTCGCGCGAGCCTTTCATGGCGCGCCAGAGAATCCGGTTCAGGACGTCCTCCGGACACTGGTCCACACGCTCCAGGGGAAGCCTGGCGGAGGCGATCGCGTCCTGGCGCAACGCAGCGTCCGACACATTCTTGGCCTTCGGATTCATCTGGTCCAGGGGGACATTCGCAGGCACGGCGACGTACGGCGTAAGGTCCGGGGCATCGGTGAAGCAGTCGCTCATCGGCGTGGCCGTGGCGTCGATCTGATTCATGGGCGGCAATCCCAGGATCAGTTCCATCGTCCGAAGGATGCTCGTCGTATTGTATTGGGTGCTCACGACCGCCTTGCGCCTGACGTAGGGGCTGACGACGTACGCGGTCGTGCGATAGCCGCTGACGTGGTCCCAGCCCGCCTGCGGGTCGTCCTCGATCGCGAAGATGCAGGTCTTCGCCCAGAAC
>JBDKUU010000763.1:0-2598 GCA_039679525.1 Phycisphaerales bacterium
CCATGCCCTCTGATACGCCCAGAGACTCCGACATGCCGGGCTCCAGCGCATTCTGCATCGATCGTCACATGGCGCACGTGAACGCGCTGTTTCTCGACTGGTCCGTGCGGCGGGTGGGGCTCAAGGAGTTGTGGACGCTGAAATGGAACCTGAACTTCAATACGGCCAACAAGTGGACGAAGGCCGGCGGCGTCCAGCCGGAGGATTGGCCCGAGTGGATGAGGAGTTTCAAGGATTACTGACAAGGGAAGGAAGCAGGTGGACGCTTTCAGACTGATTTATGGGCTCAATTGTTTTGCGGGTTGGAGGTACATGCGATGACACGATTTCACAGACAATCCAGAATCCTTTTGATTGTGACGCTCGCGGCGACGATGGGGCTCTTGGCAACCGCCCGGGGCGTCGAGTTCGCCGGCGGGACGGGCGAGCCCAACGATCCCTACCAGGTCGCCACGCCGGCCCAACTGTTGGCGATCGGCACACGCCAAGACCTGCGCCAGAAGAGCTATATCCTCGTGAACACGATTGATCTGTCCGGCGCCGTGGTGACCGGATCTGCGATCCCGTCCCAGTTCAAAGGGGTCCTCGACGGCAACGGGTACACGATCGAGAACCTGGGAAAGAAGGGCAACGGTTGCCTCGGCCTGTTCTTCCAGATTGGGGCCGGAGCGGAGGTCAAGAACCTGGGGATACTGAACGCCAGGATCAACGGCGGCGGCGCTCTGGCCATGTTGAACCAGGGCAGCGTACAGAACTGCTACAGCGCCGTGGATGTTTCCGGCCGCAGGAGTGTGGGCGGCCTCGTGGGAGGGAACTCCGGTGTCCTGTCCCGCTGCTATTCCACCGGCGACGTGATAGGAGATGTCAATATGGCCGGCGGATTGGCGGGAACCAACGGGGGCGAGATCTCCTCGTGCTATTCCACCTCGCGGGTCTCCTGCCCGAGCCGCGCCGGCGGCCTCGTGGGCGTCAACGCCCGCGTCATGTCCGACAGCCATTGCACCGGCCAAGTCCTGGCGGACGCCAATGACATCGGCGGGCTGGTGGGATTCAATTCAGGCGAGATCTCCCGCTGCTATTCCACCTCGCCTGTAACGGGCGCCATGTACGTGGGAGGACTGGCGGGCACCAACACCGGCCAGATCGTCTCCTGCTATGCGGACGCCAACGTGGTGAGCGAAGGCGCGTACGTCGGCGGCCTTGTGGGAGACAACTGGGGCGGCTCAATCCGATCCTGCTACTCGACCGGCGTCCTGGCGGCCGCGGATTATCTCGGCGGCCTCGTCGGACGCAGCGACAGCGAGACCGGAATTGCGATAAGTTACAGCGTCGCGCGTCTCACGGCGCCCGGCGGCAGCGTGTCCGCCGGCGGCCTCGTGGGCGAGGGAATCGCCGAGAACTGCTACTTCCTGGACCCCGCCGATGGGGGCGGCCCGGACAACGGTGTCGGCGTGCCGCTGACGGACGCCGAGATGAAGCAGCAGGCCAGCTTCGTGGGCTGGGACTTCTCCGGCACAGCCGACGACGGCGAGGCGGATCTGTGGTTCATGCCGGAGAACGCCTACCCCATCCTGATCTGGCAGGCGGAGGTCACGGACCCCAATGATAATGCGGCTGTGTCCGACGGGGCATGAGCCGCTTGGATGACTGTAGGGTTCGCCGCAGGCGGCGATTCGCGGCGCTGATGGCAAGTCCGTTCTATGACGCGGGTGCAGGAACCAAATCAATGACACAACAGGCACAGGGCAGACCCAACGAGTATCGTACGACAAGTGAGATGCTGATCTCTCGCCGCACGGCCATCGGTTCGTCGGTCGCGGTCGTTCTGAGCGCCGCCTCCGTCGCGGCATTGGCGCAGGGGGACGGGTTCAGTCGGCTCCCCAAGGACATCCAGGAACGGATGACGAAATCCCGCGAGTTCGCCGAGCGGATGCGCAACGCCACGACGGACGAGGAGCGAAACCGGGTCATGGCGGAGCGAAGCGCCTGGGAACAGGCCAGGGCCGTCGAGAATATCAAGGGTCAATTGGGTGTCTCGGACGAGGAATGGAAGGTCATCCAGCCGCGAGTCGAGGCGGTCTATAACCTCCTCAACCCGAGGCCGCAGTTCGGCGGCCCGGATACTCGCCGGACGGATCCCGTGGAACAAAGGAAAGACGAGCTTCACCAGGTCTTGAACGACAAGGACGCGTCCGCCGAGCAGATCAAGGGCAAGCTGACCGCTCTGAGGGCCGCACAGGTCAACGCGAACCAGGAATTGGCCAAGGCCCGCCAGAACCTGCGACAGATCATGACCCTGCGTCAGGAGGCGACGCTGGTCTTGAACGGATTGCTCGATTAGAGAGTGGACGGCCCTGTTTGTGTTTTTTCTCAGTCGCGGGCGGAAGACCCGCGTCTGTCGATGTTCCTAGCCTTTGGCCCGGCCGCCGTAGGAGCCGTCCTCAGCCAGGCGATTCAACTCATTCAATCGATCCCATTCATCCTAGTGGTATCCGCCATAAATAATGAAACATATGCCTCTGCCGTGCGTAGTAGAGTTCATGAGAAGAGCAGTGGCCATCCAGTTGAGTGATTCCGAGCGGCAGTGTCTGGAACAAC
>JBDKUU010000764.1:0-1938 GCA_039679525.1 Phycisphaerales bacterium
ACTACAGCTTCGACGAAGGGACCGGGACCCGGGTCGGAGACTCTTCCGGGAACGGCAACCACGGGACCGCGATAGGCGGCCCGACATGGAGCACAGGCGTTCTCGCCGGCGCAATGACCTTCGACGGCGTGGACGACTACGTCGACTGCGGCAAGGGCGCCAGCGTGACCAACGTGGGCTCCGTCTCGGTGGCGGTATGGATCCAGCCCGGCGTAGCCGGACAGGACATCAAGATCGCCAGCGACCAGGACGGCGCGAACGGCGGCTACAAGCTCGGTGTCTACTCCGGCAACAGCATGGTCGAGTTCGAGGTTCGGACCTCGGCCAACGCCGCGACTCTCAACCGGACTGCACCGGGCGGAACCGCCCTGGAGGCGGGGGTCTGGTATCATGTGGTCGGCGTCTACGAGAAGGGCAAGGCCATCCGTACCTACGTCAACGGGCGGCTCGACCGCGAATTGCTCACCACCGTCGAGGCCGGAGTCTCCCAGGGCGCCCTGATGCTCGGGCGAGAGGCCCCGACGGGCGCGTACTGGTGGAACGGCAAGATGGACGACATGCGCATCTACAACATAGCGATGTCGGACGCCGAGGCGGCCGGTCTTGCGGGGCAGACGGAACCCATCCACAAACCGTTCTGAGAACACCCGATCAGGTCATACTGTCATGGAGTCCAACGGGGCCCGCGCCGACAAGGCAAAGGCCCCGCTTCTTTTAGCCGGAGCGATCTCCACGCAGGGGAATTCGGATTTTGGTTGATTTCGCCTCGTCGGATGCGGTACAATTCATTTGTCTTCTCGTGATTGGTGTTTTCGTCGAATCGTATAGGTGGTTCTTCCGCGTGAGGAGGAGTCGGCATGATCGATAACACAGTCATCCATCGAAGCGCATTGCTCTCCTGATTCATCCCGATGACCAAGTCGCGGGTGTTCTTCTGTCCCCGGACATAACGTGAACGTGTGGATACATGGTATGTTCTGAAGGAGGACGAGTATGTGCAGAAAGTCAATTCTCGCAGCGTTGTGTGCATTGTTGCTGGGGCCCGTCTGGTCGGCCTCGGCTGGATTCGATCCGAATCTGGCTGTCTACTGGCCCCTGGACGAAGGGTCCGGGACAGTCGCCTACGATGCCACAGAGAACGGCATCGACGGCACGATGACCGCCGGTCCCGTGTGGACAACGGGCGTGTACGACGGCGGACTGCAATTCACCGGAACCGGCGATCTCCGGGGGGCGCATGTCCCGATAGACAGTCGCAGTTTCACGATTGCGATGTGGGTGAACCCCGTGCTGCCGAGCGGCTCCCAGATCCTCTTCTCCACGTTGTCGTCAAATGCGACAGCCCTGAGCCTGCACCTGCGTGTCGGAGGAGCCTCCAGCAGCGACTCGCCTGTGAACGGCATTCGCTTCGGATTCTACAATATCGACCTCGACAGTCCTGCCAACGTCATCGCGAGCAATCAATGGTATCATCTGACGTTCTGGTATGATTTCGCCGCTCAGAAGAAACGTATATACATCAATGGTGTCCAAGTCGCCGAGAATACGTCAACCGCGTTTCTCGCCACATCCGGCGTAATCTGCCTCGGCTCCTGGACGGGCGGCAACAACTTCACGGGCACAGTGGACGATTTCCAGCTCTGGCAGAAGGCACTGTCCGATGCGGAAGTCCTGAGGAGCATGAACGGCCTGGCGGATGCTTCCATCGCAGCCGATCCTGTGCCTGTGGACACAGCGGTGGATGAGCCTCGCGACGTGGTGCTGGGCTGGACGGCCGGCGAGTTTGCCGCCACACACGACGTGTACTTTGGAGCCACCTTCGACGATGTCAACGACGCCACCCAACCCATCCAGAGCGTGACGGATGCCGCTTTCGATCCGGACGGCCTGCTCGAATACGGACAGACCTATTACTGGAGAGTCGACGAGGTCAACGGA
>JBDKUU010000765.1:0-1648 GCA_039679525.1 Phycisphaerales bacterium
ATCCGAACCAGGAGAGCTGGCTGCCCCATCGCGGCTTAGGCACGGCTCAGGTGTTGATGGACCATGCGTCGCGTCGGATGGCGGTGAGCATCGACGCCCCGGCCAAGACCCAGCCCGGCGAGGCCGCCACCGTGACGGTGGACACAGGCCGGCCGAGCGATCCGAATCTGCCCGCGATGGTGCACGTGTGGGCGGTGGACGAGGGCATTCTGCTGGCGGGGGCGTACGAAACCCCCGAGCCGTATGAGTACTTCCTTGGACCGCGGACCGCCGGAGTCTGGACGGCGGACGTGTTCAACTGGCTGCTGCCGGACTACAAGCGGCCCGGCGGAATCGTCCGTATCGGCGGCGACGGATACGAGCCGGACTCGCTGCGACGGAGTCCGGTGGCGACTCGCGTTCGCGAGCCGGCGATCGTCTGGCAACAAGCCGTCCCTGTCGACAGCGAAGGAAAGGCTGTCGTGCAGATGCGGCTGCCGGACCTGACCGGCGAACTGCGGATCATGGCGGTGGCCGTCGACGGCGATCGGTACGGCTGCGCCGAGCACGCGTTGACTCTGACGGCGCCGCTGCTGATGGAATCGAGCTGGCCGCGGTTCGCCGCTCCCGGCGACAAGTTCGAAGCGCCGGTCAAGTTCTTCAATTCGACAGACCGGCCGCTGAACCTGCGGATGACGACGGAAGCGTCCGGGCCGATCGAGTTGTCGCTCGACCAGGACCAGCAGACGTTGGTCGTCGAACCGGGCAAGCCGCTCACGCAGTTGGTGCAGGTGACTGCCGCCGCCATGGGTTCGGCCGACGCACGGATCGAGGCCGCCGAACAGGGGGCGACAGGTTCGCCGCTTGCGGCTCACAGTCTCGCGTCGTTGCCCGTGCGTCCCGCGACGGCCCTGCATGCGGCCGTCGAGTTGAAGACCCTTTCCGCGGGTCAGACGCTCCAGATCGCGCCGCCCGACGTCTTTGTGCCAGGGACGGTTCAGATGACGGTCACCGTCAGCGCAAGGCCAAGCGTGAGTCTGGAGGCCGCTCTCGAAGAACAGATTCGGTATCCCTACGGCTGCGTCGAGCAGACGAGCAGCCGGCTGTTCTCGTTGGTCTATGCGTCTCAGGTTGTGAGTCCCTCTCGGAGCAAGGCCATCGACGAGATGGTCAAGGCGGGCATCGCGAGGCTCTGGTCGATGCAGACCTGCTCGGGCGGTCTGAGCTACTGGCCGGGCGAGCCGACTCCGTGCCTCTGGGGGACGGCCTATGCGGCCTCGTGCCTCCTCGAAGCCCGCAGCGCCGGCTACGAGATCGACTCGCGATTCACGGGCGAATTGGTCAAGTACCTGGATGGCTGCCTGCGGGGCACGGACGACGAGACGATGGACCTGGGCACGAGAGCCTTGATCTGCCGCGTGCTCGCGGCGTTCGGCAATCCGCCTCACGGCTGGATGGCTCGATTGGCCGAGCAGAAGGATAAGCTCGATGTCGCCGCTCTGGCGCATCTGGCGGGGGCGTTCTATGCCGCGGGGAACAAGGAGAAGGCTCTGGCCTTGCTGCCGGACCGTCCGCCGCAGGGGGCCGTTGCGACGACGACCGCCGGGCGACTGACCTCGCAGATTCAGCAGCAGGCCGTCTGGCTCAGCACACTGTTGGAGATCGAGCC
>JBDKUU010000766.1:0-1710 GCA_039679525.1 Phycisphaerales bacterium
CGCCGAGATAGTCGAACCCGGTCCAGACCAGCTCGCCGGCCACGAAGGGATCGTCCTTCATCAGCTTGAACTCGACGTCGGGAATGTCTGACCAATCGGCCGCGTTCAGATCGTAGGAATTGACCTGGAGCTGCTTGGAGTATTCGTTCTTGCGGTTCGGCAGCGGCAATTCGTAGAAGCCCCGCGTGCTGAGGGCCGAAGCCGACTCGCTGTAGACGAGCGGCCTGTCTGGGTATCGCTCGCGATAGACAGAGTATCGACGGAGATAATTCCAGCCGGTCAGGTCCAGGGCGTCGAAGTTCGACCCTCTGGCCAACTCGGGAATGCAACAGCCCATGCCGACCGGCCGGGTCGGATCGTACTTGCGGACGAAATCGCTCATGAACTTGACCCGCTCGGGCGTGACGCCGCTGCGGCCGCCCCCGCCAATCTCGTTGCCGACCGACCAGACCACGACGCAGGGATGATTGCGGTCGCGCATCACGAAGTTGCGAATCTGCTTCTCGCCATGCTGTTCCAGCGGGGGTTCGTCGTGGACGCGGTCGGCGGTGCCGTCCCACTTGTCGAAAGCCTCGTCCCAGACCACGATGCCCATCCGGTCGCATAACTCCAGCACTTCCGGCGACGGTGGATTGTGGCTGGTCCGGAGCGAGTTGACGCCCATGTCCTTCATGATCTCCAACTGCCGCTCCATGGCGCGGGTGTAGAAGGCGGCGCCGAGCGGCCCCTGATCGTGGTGCAGGTTCACGCCGAAGAGCTGCACCCGCCGGCCGTTGAGATGGAATCCATCGTTGGCGGTGAACTCGAACGTCCTGACGCCGAACGAGACCGTGTCGGTGTCCACGACCTTTTTGCCCACGCGGACGATCACCTTGGCGGTGTACAGCTTCGGACTCTCGACGTCCCATCGCCGGGGCTTCTCGATTGTGAACGACTGATCGAACCGGCCCTCGCCGCCGGTCGGCACGGAGACTTCAGTCTGCTTGAGGTCCATGGACACGGGCCTGCCGGATGGGTCGGAGACGGCGATCTCGACGATCGCCTGGGCCTGCTTGTCGGCATGGTTCTCGATGATCGATTGCACTCGCACGGTCGCCGATGCATCCTCCACGCTCGGCGTCGTCACGAACGTGCCCCAGTGGGCGACGTGCACCGCGTTGCAGACCGTCATCGTCACCTTGCGATAGATTCCCGCGCCGGGATACCAGCGAGTGCCGTGATTGCGGGTGTCCGCGTAGACCGCGATCACGTTCTTGCCGCGGAACTTCACATAGGGCGTCGCGTCGACGCGGAAGGACATGTAGCCATAGTCCCACTGCCCGGCCAACTGCCCGTTGACATAGACCTTGGGAAAGGCCATGACGCCGTCGAAGTCGAAATAGACGCGGGAGCCGTCAGGGGCCTTGTCCAGCGTGAAGGTCTTGCGATACCAGCCCTCGCCCCTCCAAGGCAGTTTGCCCGCGTAGCCGTCTTCGCTCGGATTGAACGGTCCGCTGATGGCCCAGTCATGCGGCAATCGAACCGCCTGCCAGGCGGAGTCGTCGAAGTCCGGCCTCTCCGCGCCGGTTTGCGCGCCTTTGACGAACTTCCAGTCCGCGTTGAAGCTCGTGACGCGTCGACCCGTGAGGATCTCCGCCGCTTGCGTCTGCGTCACGAGGATCAACATCCCGACAATCCCCCCTGCCACGAGTCTCTTTCGCCTGTTCATTC
>JBDKUU010000767.1:0-2713 GCA_039679525.1 Phycisphaerales bacterium
TCAAGGCCGGCGACGGCGGCAATGGGTGCGTCAGCTTCCGCCGGGAGAAGTTTGTCCCCAAGGGCGGGCCGGACGGCGGCGACGGCGGCAACGGCGGCGACGTCTACTTAGAGACCTTTGCAGACAAGGACACGCTCCTGGACTTCGCCGGCAAGCACCATTGGAAGGCGGAGGGCGGCAAGGCAGGCGAAGGCAGCGGCAAGTCCGGCTTGTCCGGACGCGATTTGGTGATCCCGGTGCCCGCCGGCACGTTGATCTACGACACGGACCTGGACCTGCTCATCAAGGACCTCAACGAGGTCGGGATGAAGGTGCTGGTCTGTAAGGGAGGCAGGGGAGGCAAGGGCAACCGCGCCTTCGCGACCTCCACGAACCAGGCTCCCCGCGAATTCGAGCGGGGCGGCCCCGGCCAGGATCGCAATCTTCGCTTGGAGCTCAAGCTCATCGCGGACGTCGGGCTGGTCGGCATGCCGAACGCGGGCAAGAGCACGCTGCTGTCCCGCACTTCCGCTGCGCGGCCCAAGATCGCGCCGTATCCGTTCACCACGCTCGAGCCGGTGCTGGGCATCGTCGAGTTGCCGGGCTTCCGGCGATTCCTGATGGCCGACATCCCCGGCCTGATCGAAGGCGCCAGCCAGGGGGCCGGCCTCGGGCACGATTTCCTCAAACACATCGAGCGAACGAGAATCCTCGTGCACATCCTCGACGTCATGCCGCTGGACGGCTCCGATCCGGTCGCCAACTACCACGCGATCCGCAAGGAGTTGGCCCAGCATAGCACGGTGCTCACGGAAAAAGACGAGGTCGTCGTCGCCAACAAGATCGACCTCGATCCCGAGGGCGTCCGCCTCAAGGACCTCCAGGAACGGCTCGACCGCAAGATCATCCCGATCTCCGCCGCCACAGGCCAGGGCCTCCGAGAACTCAGTGAACTGCTCTGGCGAAAGGTCCGCGGGCGGGAAGAAGAGGAATAGGTCTCCGCGTGCAGCGGGCTTTCACATGATGAGCGACTTCGCGGCGGACAGGAAATCCACCGGCGCGTGAGTGTGGCGGCCGACGCGATTTGTGATAGATGGGCTTGAGGAGAAGGGGAGGCGAACCTACAATAGATGGATGGCTATCACAGACACATTGTGGGAATGCCGGACGATCCTGGAGAATCACTATGGCTCCCAGTTCAGGGGCCTCGTTCTATATGGATCGACTGCACGCAAAGAGGATGATCTTGCCAGCGATATCGATCTCCTGGTCCTTCTGAGCGGGCCTTTCGACTACTTCCAAGAACTGCGCAAGATCGTGGACTTGCTCTACCCCATTCAACTTGACACCGATCGTCTCATTTCTGCGATGCCTGCGTCTGTCGACGAATTTGAGGCAGGCAGCATTCAACTCTATCGTAACGCCAGGCGAGAGGGGGTAGTGGTGTGACGCGGCAATACGGACCCGAAATCGCCGCCAGTCTGGAACGAGCTGAGCAGTCGATTGAGGCGGCGAGAGGGCTGTTGGGAAGCGAGTTTTACGATTTCGCGGCATCTCGCGCATACTATGCGGCTTTCTATGCCGCGACCGCCGTGCTGCTTGCCGAGAGACTCGAATTCGGGAAACATAGCGGGGTTATTGCCTCCGTTCATCGGCGATTGGTCAAGACCGGCAGACTCGCGAAAGAGCAAGGGCAGGGGCTGAACTGGCTCTTTGGATTGCGCAACGTGGGGGACTACGGAGTGACGGCTCACGTGTCGCGTGAAGATGCACAACAGGCCATTCAGGTTGCCGCAAGCTTTCTCGACACGATCAAAGTCTTGCTTGGCGTGTCGTAGAATTCGTCTGTGACGTGAGGACGAGTCTGGGCAAAGGCCGGGCTGAAGGCAGCCCGGCCGGGATGTAGTCGCTCATTTCTGGTCCGCCAGCCAGGGGATTGGCGGCAGGTCGTTGAGGGGCACGTCGCGGACGCGTAGATCGCCGTAGACGACCCGATACGTGCTGGATCCGGCCGGTTTCCACCAGCAGACCGCCTTGCTTGCGTCGCCGAGCTGGACGTCCTCGCCGACGTATCGCCAGTCGCTGCCCTCCGGCAGTTGCTCGACGAAGGCGCAGCCCATACTACTCGCATGGGCCTCCTCTTGCGACCAGCCCTCGATTCTCTCGATCTGGGCGTCGATCTTCTTCTTCACTTCTTCCGTATTGGGTCTGCCGTCCAGGTATCTGGTCGGGAATCTTCCGCCGAGGTACTTGGGGTACACCGCCAGCCCCTCGATGAGATGCTTCTCCGTCAGTTCGAACGGCGTCGTCCATCGCTGCGTGTCAAGATCCAGGACGCAGTAGTCCGCAGGAGGCTCGAAGAGCGACTGGTCCAGTTCCACGTCGAATCGGATGTCGCTCATCACCGTTCGTGTTCGGCCGCCCTGGTCCGAGAGGATCGCATAAGCCTCTTTGTCGCCTGCTGTTACAGCTCGTACGAGTTCGTCTTCTGTCGATTTGTGCAACGTGAAACCCTCGGGTCAGCGCCTGTTCGTAGATATAGTGGCCGACGAAGTCTGTTTGTCTACGGGAAAATCGCCGACGTCTGCGGATGGACGCCTGCAAGATGGGTGCATGACCGTTTCTGCGACGGGGTCGGCCGAATAGGATCGCAGGGCAACAGGAAGGGACGGACAGATCCGGAGTCCGCCGGCTCGCCGCTGCGCGACGGGCCGGCGGGCATTTTGCGCCTTGT
>JBDKUU010000768.1:0-8296 GCA_039679525.1 Phycisphaerales bacterium
CTCTTTCCCCCAATCAAGGGCGAATCGGAAGAAGCGGACCGATCCGGATTCCGCCGGGCCCGGCGGGAGTTTATCGCTTCGGAGCCACCAGCACAAAGGGTGCGGCGCACCCGGTTGCCTCGGAGAATGTGAAATGTGTAGGTCTGACACTGTTCCCACTCTTGCCGCAAAATGTCCGTCAGAACATCCCGCGGCCGGATTGACAAGCACTCGGTCGTAACGTACTCTGTTCCATGTGGCGTATCCTTTTCTTGATTCGTAACCGTTTCTTCTAACCCAAGGATGATACGCCGCTTTTCTCAGCCACTCGATCCACAACTTTCGGTTATACCTCCCACCAGACAGGCGAACAATGTGGGCTGGGTGAATTTGTGAGGGCTCTTGCGATGACGATAGTCGGGCAAGCTCTCCTGCCCGGCCTTCATCGCTTCTCGTGCTACGGTCAGCGTAGATTTGCTCGTTTCCATGCCTCTCTATACGTTGGCCGCAGCGAGACGGACGACCGCCAACCCATGTTGTATACAGAGCAGGTGCGTCCCCGGTATCCCCAGCCGGAGCCGGAGACCAAGTGAATTTGGCATTTTCCTGATGGCTGCCGCCTGATTGCTCATGATTAGATGAACGGCGGATTTGCTGTGATGCGGGGGTATCCCATGGCGACCGACGGGAAGAGCAAGGGGCCGCGAAGGACTCTCTGCGAACGGATCTTCAGAAAGAAATGGGAGGACTTCACAACTGACCAGCGA
This sequence comes from Phycisphaerales bacterium, assembly GCA_039679525.1. Classification (GTDB taxonomy): domain Bacteria; phylum Planctomycetota; class Phycisphaerae; order Sedimentisphaerales; family Anaerobacaceae; genus PLanc-01. Next base: position 747 of record JBDKUU010000768.1, read on the forward strand.
ATCGCCCTTCTGCTTCCACTGGCTGCGTTGATCGTGGCCCTCACCAGTTGGCTATGGCCTATGAGTGTGGGGCCGAGACACGATCAAGAACTCCATGGCGACATCAATTCGCTTGTCGAGAAGGTGATGCAGATATCGAGGAGACAGGGCCAGATCGAAGAACAGTATTCTCAGAGTGAGCGAGAGGAGGAGAATCTGAGGCAGCAACTGGCGGCAGCGATCAGACGTGTGGATCGAGACTCGAGTGTGCAGGCGACCGAAGCCCTTCAACAGATCAGTGAGAGCGGAGACACATCGAAGCTGCTGGAAGTGCTTCTGCAGAAGGAAAAGAACCTTCGAGGCCAAGAGACACATACGAGAGAAGAACGACTCAAACTGAACCGCGAGATCGTTACGGTCGCCTATCTAAGAGGCGATATCGTCACTACCAAACAGGCCATTGACAGGATACTCGCCGTGGAACCGGGTGACTTGTATGCTATCAACTACAGAGGCGGTATTCATCTCCTGCAGGGAAGGCTCGCGGATGCCGAGCACGACTTCGTCCAGATTATGGAATCAGCGAAGGATGACACATACCTTGCTATCGCGTTCGACAATCTCGGGATTGTTTACTGGACACGAGGCGACTTGGATCGGGCTGAGCAAATGTTTCGCAAGGCCCTGGAAATCGACGAGAAGCTCAGTCGCCTCCGTGGCATGGCTGCTGAGTACGGGAATCTGGGGAATATCTACTCTGCTCGTGGGGACCTAGATCGGGCCGAACAGATGCACCGAAGAGCCATGGAGATTGATGAGAAGCTCGGCCACCTCGTAGGCATGGCCAATAACTACTCGAACCTGGGAACTGTCTACAGCAGTCGTGGTGACCCGACCGAAGCCGAACACCTGCATCGCAAAGCCCTGGAGATCAATGAGAAGCTCGGCCGGCTCGAAGGCACGGCCACGAATTACTCGAACCTGGGAAACACGTACTATGTTCGGGGGGATCTGAATAGGGCCGAGCAGATGTATCGTAGGTCGCTTGAGATCCACGAGAAGCTCGGCCGACTCGAAGGCACAGCCACGAACTACTCGAACCTGGGAGTTGTCTACTGGTCTCGCGGGGACTTCAGCGGAGCTCGCGAATCCTGGGAGAAGGCATTGGAACTGTACCGCAAGATCGGAATGCCACACAAGGAAAAGCAACTCAGGGGCTATCTGGCGGGACTGGAGAACAAGGGCAGAAGCTGACCATGGAACACCTCAAGGGGCGACATGGAGCACGGCTCGGTGGCGATCAGCCCGCCGCTGTTGTCGGCGGTCGTGGCCGGAAACGAAATCCGAAACCTGAAGTGGGAAATCAGAAACACGGACGAATGATCCAAACCCAAGTGGTCACAAGGGGTGTCTCGGCGGGTGATAGCGTTTCGGTCATTTGAGTTTGGTACTTTGGATTTGTTTCGGATTTCGGATTTCGATATTCGTACTTGGCTCGGGGGACTATTGCACGCTTGGCGGGGGGACGGCCTGGCCCGCTCGCTGGGCGAGTTGGGCTTCCTTTTCGTAGGTGCCATAGAAGGGGACGTTGCCGTCTAGCCAGAGGCATAGACGCTCGTAGTCCTCGCGGGGGAGTTGCACGTACTCGGCGTGGGTCTTGTCGACGATGATCTTCAGCAGGCGGCTCTCATCGGCGCCGCTGTGGCCCGGCTCGGTGCCGATTTCCCGAATCGACTGGCCGCCCCATTCGTACCAGCGGACGTAGGGCTTCAAGGTTGCGTACGATTTCGTGAATGTGCCCTCCGGCTCGCCCGTCAGAATGGGCGGGGCTTTCAACTCGCCCGGGTTGCCGTCGTGACAGCGGATACAGTGCCTGTCGAGAACGGGCTGGACGAGGAGGGGGTAGCTCATGGGTTGTGTGCCTTGGGGGCCGGGCTCGATGTGGGAGGGGTCGCGGCGCAGGGCCAGCAGGTCCGGGCGGGCGGGCGACGACGTGCCCGGCGGCTCGTGACAGCCGACGCAGCTTCGACGCTCACCGGGCTGGAGGTAGGTGACGCTTCTCATGCTCTGGACCGCGTGGCCCGTCTCGTCCACCGCCTGGAAGTATAGCGGCTTCTTCGCCGGGGCGCGGAAGTACGCTGAACCATCCTTCTCGACGGGCACTGTGCCCAGGAACATGCGTGCGCTCTCGGCGTTGGCGTGGCCGATTCGCGGCTGATTCGCGACGTGCGTGGAGGTCTTGGGCAGAACCTGGAAGACGCGGAGACTGCGGATCGGGCGGGACTCGGGCAGGGGGAAGAAGCTCTGCTTGACGTCCGTGAGGATGAACTCGCCGTCATCGCCGAGACCCTGTTCGAGACTGCTGGAGACTACGGGCGGGACCGGCCGGGGCTCCAGCGGGATCGGGTACATGCAGGAGAAGTTCGGGTCCGCGTAGAGCAGCTCCAGATTGCCGAAGCGGTCGAAGTAGTAGAGGCCCGTGTAGTTGTCGTCTTTGACGTTCGGACCCATGCCCGGCAGGGGCTTGAAGCTGAACGCCACGAGGAAACAGTCTTCCGACAGCGGCCAGGGACTGTGGAAGTAGCTGCCCGGCCAGCCGACGCCCTCGGGGAAGCACACTTCCGGCGTCAGCGTCTCGATCGACCGGAAGTCGTCCTCGCCCGTGACGGGGTTGAGCCGGTACTTGTCCGGATCGACGACGACGAGCGAGCCGCCCACGTCGGCGTGATGCGCCCCCGCGATGAAGGCGATTCGCCGGGAGCCGGGGATCGCCTTGCCCTGGTAGCAGGCGTTGATCCGCTGGGTGTAGTTGCCGAACAGAATGGTCGGATTCGTGCCGTCGGGATTGCTGACCCACAGGCCGTGATAATTTGCGGCGGAGCGGTCGACGTAGTCCCATCGGGAGTAGAGTATGCGGCCGTCGTTGAGCACCGACGGGTGCCATTCGTTCGTCTCGTGGAAGGAGAGCGTCCGCACGTTTCCGCCATCGGCGTCCATGCGATGCAGCGTGTAGGCGGGCAGGGGCTCCCAGGGGTTGTGACATCGTCCGAACCCGCCGCGGCGCGTGGACATGAAGGCGATGCCGCCGTCCGGCAGGGGACAGGGATCGAAGTCGTCGTTGCAGCCGGCAGTGAGTTGCCGCAGGCCGGTCCCATCGGCGTTCACCGACCAGATGTGGAAGCAGCGGCGCTCGGGCGAGTAGAAATCGGGCTTGACTTCGGCTCGCACAGCGAAGGCGAAATACATCGTGCGGGCGTCGTAAGAAAGGGCGAGCGTGGTGAAGTTGCCCTTGGGCAGCGGATCGCGGATGACGTCTCGAATCTCCAGGGACCGGCCCGGCTGTTCCAGGACGTACACGCCGCCACCGGCAATGTCGGCGTAATCATAAAAGTAGCCCAGGTACTCGTGGAGCATCTGGCACACGAAGCGGTGTCGCTTCATGAACGCGATCCGTTTGCCGGCCAGCAGCGGGTTCTTCAGAACCATCTCGCGAGTTACCGAACGGATTTGATGATACAACGCCAAGCGACCGGCCTCATCGAGCCGGCCCGCTTCGGTCACGGATCGGGCAAGGGATTCCAGCGACGTCCGCTGGCTCCCGAATTCGGGCGGCTTGGGCAGAGCGAGAAGGTAGTTCAATAATGCCCGGGCTCTTTTGTGGGCCGCTTCGATCGCCTGCGGATCAGCCGGCGAGCGGCCGAGCCTCTGTTCCTGGGCGGACCAGTCCTGCGAAATGATCGGGCCGATCGCGTCGTCATCCGTCGCGCCCCGCGAGGCGAACGGCAGAGCGCAGAAAGCCAGGATGGCGACGAGGACACAGTTGCGGCAAGTCACAGAGGCCATTCGACACCTCGTACGAACCATATTCTTGTGGCGGACCACACGGGCGTCAGATTACCGAATCCCGCGTCCAAAGACAATAGGGCTTTCTGTCCCTTGCTTCGGCGCCGCCGGGCCGGTACAATTGTCGCCAATAGAGTCTAAGGATAGGAGAGCCCGACATGAGAACATCTTTCTCCGCCGTCTGCCTGCTGCCGCTCGTTGTCCTCGCGATGAATCCATCCTGGTCCCGTGCCGAACTCGGGGACGAACTGGAGGCCGGCGTGGCCCGGATCGACATCACGCCGGACAAACCCGTCCACATGTCCGGCTACGCCAGCCGCAAGGATCTGTCCACCGGCGTCCACGACCCGTTGTCTGCTCGGGTGCTGGCGTTCAAGCTGGGCGACAAGCGGCTGATCCTGGTCTCGACGGATGTGATCGGCTTCTACGACGGCACCGCCGACTACCTCCGCAACGCACTTCTGGGCGAGCTTCAATTGCAGCCTTCCGAGCTGTTCCTATGCGCCATTCACACGCACTCCGCCCCCACCCTGTCCATCGACAAGGAGAAGGAACACCCGAACAACGTCGAGTACACCGAGGGATTGAAGGACAAGCTGATCGAGGTGGTCCGGGAGGCCCTGGGCCGCATGCAGCCTGCCGAGATCGGGCTGGGCGTCGGCTCGTGCCCGGTCGGGGCGAATCGCCGCGAACTGCGGGTCGCCGACAATGGCGAGGCCTCCATCTCGCTCGGGCGAAACCCCAACGGGACGACCGACAAGGAGGTGCTCGTGATGGAGGTGGCCATGCCGAACGGGACGCCGGTGGCCATCGCGTTCGATTACGCCACGCACGGGACCTCGCTCGGGCCTGGCAACTACGTCATCAGCGGCGACGTCCCCGGCCTGGCGGAGCAGTTCGTCGAAAAGATCCTTGGATTCGACACGATCGCCCCGGCGTTCATCGGTGCCTCCGGCAATATCGACCCGTGGTTCCGCGTGCTGCCGGCGTTCAACGAAGAGCCCGGCTGGATTTCGGAGCCGGTTCTGCTCGGCACGCTCCTGGGCGAGGAAGTCGTGCACGTGTATCGCGACATCAAGGAAGCGGGCCCGGCCGGCAAGATCGCATCCAAATTCGCGACGCTTCAACTGCCCGCGAAATCGGGATCGAGCCTCTCGCCCGTGAAGATCGACGGCTCGGCGTTCAACATCACTGTGGCTCGCCTGGGGGACGTGGCGTTCGTCGGCCTCGGCGGCGAGGTCTTCACGGAGATCGGCATGGCCATCAAGGCGGGTTCGCCGTGTCGGCACACATTCGTGATCACCCACTGCAACGGAGCTGCCGGGTACCTCGCCCCGAAGGAGGCCCACGTGCAGCATGGCTACGAGGTCAGCAGCAGTCCCTTCGCCCCGCAGGCGGCCGACGTCGTCATTCGCGAGTCGATTCGGCTGTTGCAGGGCTTGTGATCTCGTCGCGTCGGTCCGTCGATGTGGCCGGTCTACGGGTTCTGGCCCAGCCGGAGCTTCTCGAGGGCGATCTGAGCGTCGATCGTGGCCAGTCTGGCCTGCGAGAGCTCGAAATCGCTCACCGACCCGTTTTCCGCTCTCTTGTGGGCCACCTGCTCGGCCTTACGCAGGAAGTCCACCATCTCTTCGTAGGCCCTGATGCGACTGGCGGCGTCGGCGGAGAGATCGGCTTGGGCGGCATACGCCGCGACCCTGGTGCTTCGCCACTCCGCGAGACTCGCTCTGCCCAGCTCGAACAGCTTCTCGACGGATTCGGCGATTCTCTTGCAGATCTCGTACCGTTCGGTCAGGAGTCCCCGCAGTCGTTCGGCGGACCCGATCGCCGGAGCCCCGCTTTGCGCCGGCGTCTGCGCGAGGCAGGCCGGACGGCTCAAAGCCATTCCCAGGACAAGCAGGCCGATCATGGTGACAATCGCGACGGCCAATCGTCTTCGCCTCGGACGTGTGAGGATCATAGACACCTCCTTTGCCAGGATGGATATGGCTGTTGTTCCGCTCAAACGGATTGTCGCCCGTTGTGTGCCGGAACGCAAGGGCAAATCCCCCATACGCTCTCGTCTTTTGAATGGACGGGGGTGTACTTGCGTCCCGATTCTGCTATGATAGGGCCGGAATTGGTGTACCCAACAGAACAGGACTTTGGGAGGCACGCTTGACATGAATGCGGATCGTGGCACGCTGGCAAGACCGCTTCGCGGGATCATCCCGCCGATGATCACGCCGTTGTTGGATCGCGACACGCTCGACGTCGCCGGCCTGGAGCGGCTGATCGAGCATATTCTGGCGGGCGGCGTTCACGGGTTGTTCATCCTCGGCACGACCGGCGAAGCCGCCAGTCTGAGCCACCAGCTTCGGCACGAGTTGATCGGCCGGGTCTGCTCGCAGGTGAACGGGCGTGCGCCGGTCCTGGTCGGGATCACGGACACCTCTTTTGTCGAGTCGGTCAACGTCGCCCGGAAGTCCGCCGAAGCCGGCGCGGACGCCCTCGTACTGGCGCCGCCGTACTACTTCCCGGCCGGTCAGCCCGAACTGCTGGAGTACCTTAAGCACCTGGCGCCAGAGTTGTCGCTGCCGCTGTTTCTCTACAACATGCCGAATCGCCCGAAGCCGGGGTTCGAGCCGGACACGGTCCGGGCCGCCGCCGACATCCCGGGCATCGTCGGGATCAAGGACAGTTCCGCGAACATGCTGTACTTTCACCGGATCCTGTCCATTGTGGATGAGCGGCCGGACTTCACGCTGCTCATGGGGCCGGAGCAGCTTCTGGCCGAAGCGATCCTGCTGGGCTGTCACGGCGGAGTCAGCGGCGGGGCGAACCTGTTTCCCCGACTGTACGTCAGCCTGTACGAAGCCGCGTGCGCAAAGGACCTCGGACGGGTCGAATCGCTGCACAAGGCGATCATGCGGGTCAACGCGACGGTCTTCAGCGTCGGGCATTTCGAATCGAGCTTCATCAAAGGGCTCAAATGCGCGTTGTCGATCCTGGGGATCTGCAACGATTTTCTCGCGGAGCCCTTCCATCGGTTCCGCGAGCCCGAGCGTCAGATCGTCCGCCGCGACCTGGAAGAACTGGGGATCGACCGGCAGGGATCGATTCGATGATGTCCAATCGCGTCTACAAATGGGCCGTGGTCGTCATGCTCTGGCTGGTCTGCTTCTTCAATTACGCGGATCGGCAGAGCATTTATTCGGTCTTTTCCATGCTGGAGAAGGACCCGGGCTTGCAGCTCACGGCCGTCCAGTTGGGCTACGTGGCTTCGTCTTTCATGTGGGTCTACGCGGGCGCGGGGTGGTTTGCGGGCCTCGTGGGCGACCGCTTCCGGCGCAAGACGGTCGTTCTGGCGGGATTCTTCTTCTGGTCGGTCGTGACGCTGGCGTTCAGCTTCGCCACGCGGTATTGGCACATCGTGACCTTGCGGGCGATCGAGGGGCTCGGCGAAGCCTTCTACTTCCCGGCGGCGATGGCGCTGATCAGCGCATATCACGGCAAGGACACTCGCTCCCGAGCGATGGGGATTCACCAGTCGAGCGTCTACATCGGCACGGTGGCGGGCGGCACGCTCGGCGGCGCGATGGGCGAACGCTTCGGCTGGCGATCGTCCTTCACCCTCCTGGGCCTTGTCGGCATCGCCTTGGGCCTCGTACTGCTGGTGTGTCTGAAGGAGCCCAAAGAAGAGAGTCGGACAAAGCCGCGTCGCAGAGAAAGCCCAGGCGAGATCCTCA
>JBDKUU010000769.1:0-4405 GCA_039679525.1 Phycisphaerales bacterium
CTATTCCCACTGAGAAGAGGGGAATGTAACCACAGAGACACAGAGGTCGCAGCGCGGCCTTCGGCCGCAACCCAAAGGATTGCACCACGAAGAGCACGAAGGACACGAAGGTCGGAATAGATGGGGCCGTTCAACACAAATTCCTTTCTTTCTTCGTGCTCTTCGTGGCCTTCGTGGTGTCATCTCTGAGAGGTTCTTGTCAAGAAAACAAGATGTTGCAGCTTTGTAGTACAGAAAAACCGGAGGACGGGGACAGACGACGGATCACGCGGTACGCGGGGAATCTCGTAGGAGCGGCGCATGCGTCGCCTTCTTGGCGACAGCGGATCACGGAATGGTTACCGCGAAACACGCGAAATATGCGAAGGAAGAGGGTAACCGCAGATGAACGCCGATGAACGCAGATCGGGAGGCAGGCCCGGACGATGCGTAGGGTGGGGCAAGCCCCGCCGTCTTCCCCTCGGAATCGATTCTCCACCACAAAGGTCGTGAAGGCCACGAAGCATGACATCTTGGGCCGAGGCGCAGAGGGAAAACCGGTTCTTGTAGGATGGGCTTGGAGCCCATGCGGACTCGCCAATGGAAACGGGTCTAACCGCAGAGGACGCGGAGGGTCGCGGAGAGATGCAGGATACGAATGGTAGGGCGGGTTCTCCACCCGCGCGTGCCCTGCAAGGCATCGCCTACCGTCCCAATGCCGGACGCAGCCGCGGACATCGCCCCATCCCGCCGAGAAGAGTCAGCGAAGAATATGTAAAGTGTCCCCCGATCCCGAACTGACCCCGCCGCGTTCCACCACTCTTGTAGGATGGGCTTTAGCCCATGCGGACAGACACCGCAAAGAACCCCGGCATAGAACGCATAAAAGCTTAAAATAAGGGCTGGCCCTCGAAGCCCCCCTAATGATGATCTGCCTGTTGTTGCGAGGAGGATCCTACTCCCGCAAGCAAAAGGGAGGCGGATTTGAAGACACCGAGCGACTCGTCGTCGGTGAAGCCCGCAGGGACCGCAATCCGTAGGAGACGGTGTGTCGGTCATCCCGTCGATGGCGGCAATTGGCGAAGCCGCCACCGACCAAACGCGTGTGGTCGGCAGAACATATGACGGAATGGCCTCCCATGACTGGCCAGGACCGTTTCTAGTCGGATGAACAACATGGTTCCGCAGGCAGGATGTACGTGAGGACTCTGCATGCCATCGGGGACGCCACACAGCGTGGCGCCCCCCTTTCTCCAGAGTACTTCGAGGGTGGGCCCTTATTTTAATCTTCTGCGCATTCTATGCCGCAGTCCCCTTCGAATTCTGTCCGCATGGGCTTAAGCCCATCCTACCAGAGGAACGCGTGGGTTGAGAACCCACCCTACAAGATCCGTCACGTGATCCGTGCCCGACGGCTCGCGATCCGTCTTCCGCATGGGCTCAAGCCCATCCTACCAGAGAAACGTGCGGGTTGAGAACGCATCCCACAGAATCCCTCGCGTGGGATCCGTGCCCGCCCGCTCGTGATCCGTCTTCCGCACGCCTGGGGTGAATAAGAAGAAAGACGGTGTGCGAGGCACACCCTACGGCTATTCTCTCAGAGCGTCACTCCGTTGGGATCGGCGGGGCATCGCGGAATTTGGCGGGCAGTTCCTCGATCAGTCGCGTGACGTAGCGGGCGATTCCGACGGGTTTGGCCATGTCGCGCAATGCGTACTCGGCGATGATCTTGTTGCGGGTCTTGCAGAGAATCAGGCCGATCGACGGCTTGTCGTCCGGATGGCGGAGCCGGTCGTCCACCGCCGAGAGGTAGAAGTTCATCTTGCCGGCGTCCTCCGGCTTGAAGGGCCTCGCCTTCAGGTCGATCACGATAAAACACCGCAGCCGAAGGTGATAGAACAGCAGATCGAGATGATAGTCCTCGCCGCCGACCTCCAGAGGCACCTGTTGGCCAACGAAGGCGAAGCCGACGCCCAGTTCCAGGAGAAACTGGCGGATGTGGTCGAGCAGAGCCTCTTCCAGTTCCCGCTCGGCCGCGGCGGGGGCGAGGGTGAGAAAATCGAAGCTGTACGGGTCCTTGACGATCTCGCCGGCCAGGTCCGACTGGGCCGGCGGCAGCGCCGTCGTGAAGTTCGTCACGGCCCGACCCTCTCGCGAGTACAGGTTCGATTCGATCCAGTGCACGAGCACAGACCGCGACCAGCCGTACTCGATGGCCTTCCGGGCGTACCAGAGCCGCTGAGCGGGGTCTTTGAGCGTTTCCATGAGGACGATATTGTGGGACCAGGGCAATGACGCCATTGGCTCTGGCGGCAGACTCGGACTGGGTTGCCTTCCGCCCTGCGGGTCAGTTCGGCTGCCCATTTGTCGCGCAGCTTGCGCGACAATTGCTGAATCCTGAGAATAGGCCAAGTAGAAGGCACGCATCCGATAGATGTTGCCACGGGAAAAGCCGGCCAGACCCGGGAATTCCCGACAAATGTCGGCCGCCAGACGATCGATCACGGCGGCTCCCCAGCCCTTCGTATGCTGGCGTTCTACGATGTTGGCTCCGATGCTCCAGTATAACTGGATCAGCTCGCGATTGACGGACAGGGCAGCCTTCACCTGGGCCGTGCGAATTCGGATCTTCAGATCGTCAAGAAACTGTCGGTATCCGGAGGGCAACATCGAAGTGGAGGGCTTCGCAGTCCTCCGCCCGTTCTGCCTGGGAGCGGGTGTATCTCGTTTCGTCATACGCCAACCCTTTCCTATCGGTGAGAAGCCGGGCCTCCCACCGCAAGTATGTCCTCGGAGTGGGCATGGGACCCAGAATAGATCGCTCGTCGGGGAAGTCTTCGCTCTGATGGATGCCGTCGCAGCATCTATTCATGCCGGCAAAAGCAGTCGGCGTCAAGACAGAATCGCAAGAACGAGTCTCTCATATTCCTCTGATTGCTCTTCTGTTCTGGTTCATCTGTGGACGAGCATCATTCGAAAGGACTGGGCGAGTTGTGATTCGCCCCTACGAGGCCGTACGCCGGGGTTCTTGACGAACCGGCGGATATGTTCTTCTTCCCTTCTGCCGTTGTCTCTTGCCCCGCGTTCTCTGCGTCCTCGGCGGTTGAATTCATTTTGAAGGAAATATAACCGCGGAGGTCGCGGAGGTGCGCAGAGTAAGAAAACAGATTTTGTCGGATGCACGCGTGGGTTGAGACCCCCCCCCTACAAGATCCGTCGTGTGCGACCTGTGCCCGGCAGCTCGTGATCCGTCCTCTGTCTTCCATCCTCCGGTTTCTCCGTGGTGAACGAGAAGAAAGACGTTGTACGAGGCACACCCTACGGAGATCGGCTGCGTCTGACTTTCCATCGGGTGGGTTGATCGACTGCTACGGCGCAAAAAAACAGGGGCCGCGCGTCGAGGGACGGCGGCCCCTGGAATTGTCGTGAAATCTCCGTTACAGCGCGTTGCGACGGCGGAGACGGCCGATCAGGCCCGCGCCCAGGGTGGCCAGCAGAATCGCGCCGGGGGCCGGGACCGCGGCTGCGCCCTCGACGATGGCCTGGAACGTCACCGGGACGTCCCAATCGACCCCGGGAATCCAGGTGTCGTCGAGGATCAGAAGGCCCCGATCCGTCTGGATGCCGGTTCCCCACTGCATTGCGGCGCCGACGCCCGAGACCGGCCCGACCGACGTGAGCATGTCCCACGTGGCGAACGCCGGGTCAGAGGGCCCGTCGAGCAGGTCCGAGCCGCCGGCCCTGCCGAAGCCGACTCCCGCGTACATATTGTTGACGAACGTCGTCGTGCCCTCCAGGAGCGTCAGCGTGCCCAGCCCGTCGATCTCGATGGTCGTCGTGTCGTGATCGATGTAATACACGTCGGGCCCGGAGATGAAACCGCGGTTGTTCGTGTCGCCGGTGGCCCGAATTGTGAAATCGCTGGTGTCGAACGGGATGCCCGCGAGGGAGCCGGACCCGCTGCTTTCATGGATGAACAGAATCGACGCTGCCGACGCGGACGATGCGGAGAACGCCGCGGCGCAACCGATGATCGCCAGAACAAGAACCAGATGCCTCATGAAGCCGTACCTCCAATAATCGTTTTGCCCGTCTGCACGCCGTTGTGTCGCGACGGGGCCATACAAATTCCCTTCCCTTGCCACAACGCGGCGATGCGCAACCAGGCGCACCCCATCCCTGCAAGGCATCCTTGAATCGTCCGGCCGAGAAACGCAGTCAAGACGTGGAAACGGGTCCTCCATGCCCAAACAACCCATTTCGTAGCATTCTAACGTCACGGAGTCGTTGTGTCAACGCAAATCCCGGGTTAAGAGCGGGGATGGGTGCATGGCCGTATCTGCGACGGGCTCGGCCGAATAGGATTGCGGAGCAAAAGGAAGGGACGGACAGATCCGGAATCCGCCGGCTCGCCGCTGCGCGACGG
>JBDKUU010000770.1:0-2047 GCA_039679525.1 Phycisphaerales bacterium
ATCTTGAACGACGTGACGCCGGCGTTGATCAACTCCTCCAGGTGATCCGCGAGGCACAGTTCCTTGAGCGACAGCAGGTGGCGATCTCTTGCGACTTCATTGCCGGACTGGTCTTTGAGGCTGTACAGACGCCGGCAGGGTTGGGCGCACTGGCCTCGATTGCCGCTGCGGCCGCCCAGGGCGTAGCTCATATAGCATTGCCCGCTGGCTCCGACGCACAGGGCCCCATGGATGAAGCACTCCAGCTCGACCTGCGTTTGGCTGCGAATGGCTCGGATCTGGTCGAGCGTCAGCTCGCGGGCCAGGATCACGCGGGAGAACCCCACCCGTTCGAGAAACTGCACCTTCTCGACCGAGGCGTTGTTCATCTGCGTGCTGGCGATCAGCGGCAGGGGCGGCAGGTCCAGTTCGAGCAGGCCGACGTCCTGGATGATCAGGCCGTCGATGCCCGCCTCGTGGAGCTGATGGATCATCTTCTGGGCGGCCGGCAACTCGTCGTCGCGAAGGAGCGTGTTGAGCGCGACGTAGACGCGGGCATAGTACCGGTGAGCGAATTCGACCACCTCGCGGATCGCGGACACGGTGTTCCCGGCGGCTTCCCGGGCGCTGAATCGCGGGGCCCCCATGTAGACGGCGTCCGCTCCGCACAGAATTGCCGCCTGTGCGGTGGGACCATCCTTCGCGGGAGCGAGTAATTCGGTGGTTCTGTTCATCGATAGGGATTATACCGCGTCGGGGTGGTCTTTGTGCCAAGAATGGAGCCGCGAAACGCGACGTCGTGCGATCAGGCCTTCACCGTGCTGTTGGCTTTGATCCGATCCTGAGCCCGATCCCGCCACGCCTGGGGGCCATGGGTCCGGAAGTACTCGAACGATTCATCATCCACCAATGAGCCCAACATCGCTTTTCGTTCCGCCTCGTTGGGGATTTCGTCGATGACTTCCTTGCGGATGCCCTCGAGTTCCTTGAGGAATCGGCCGTGCTCTTCCGTGAACTGGGTCTCCAGCTTCTGCCTGAGATGCCCGGCGTAGGCGGGGCAATATCCGCCCGTTCCGATGGCGATCTGGAGATCGCCACGCTTGACCAGCGCGGGGACGAAAAAGTCGCAATGTTCGGGATCGTCCACCACGTTGCAGAGAATCTCCAGTTCCTGACAATCATGGTAGACTTGGGCGTTGACCTGGGCGTCGTCCGTGGCGGCGATGACGAGCACTGCCTCCGCGATGTACTGCTTGGCGTACCGGTCGCGGATCAGCTCGCCTCCATGGTTCGTGCACAGGGTGGTCATGGCTTCGGTGGGTTTGAATGCGACGACCACCAGCCGGGCTCCAGCCTCCAGCAGCGAGGTCGCTTTGCGGACCGCAACAACTCCGCCCCCGACGACGACCACTCGTCGGCCTCCGAGCTCCAGGAATATCGGGTACTTCGCCATAGGAATCATTCTACCAAAGCGGTTGCTGAAACAACATACCTTTCGGGACGATCCCTTTGAATCCGTGTCCAAAGCATTCTACGCCCGCAATGGTCCGTCGTTCAAAGGCCGCCCGGATTGTCAGATTTGCCTTCGCGAAACCGCGGGCTTGTTGTACACTCCGGACGGTACATGGTGGATTCAGGAATCTCCGGAGGTCAAACGTGATTCGATTGCGTGCGCCGTTGGCGGAGGCTGACGTTCGTCGGCTCAAGGCGGGCGATGAAGTCCTCCTCGACGGGGTCATCTACACCGCTCGGGACATGGCTCACAAACGCCTGTGCGAGGCCCTCGACCGGGGGGAGGAATTGCCGCTTCAACTGGACGGGGCTATCCTTTATTTCGTCGGCCCCACCCCGGCTCGGCCGGGCAGGGCGATCGGTTCGGCCGGTCCGACCACATCAGCCAGAATGGACCCCTTCAGCCCAAGGCTCATCGCCCATGGTTTGAGGGCGATGATCGGCAAAGGCTACCGCAGCGATGAGGTCCGTCAGGCCCTTCGCCAACATGGAGCGGTTCACCTCGCGACGCTGGGCGGGGCGGGGGCCCTGCTCAGTCAACACATCGTCAAGGCCC
>JBDKUU010000771.1:0-8505 GCA_039679525.1 Phycisphaerales bacterium
TATGCTGATTTTCGCCTTCCAGTCCTGCACCCACATGGTGGCGGCGGGGGATACCTGGGTGGCCATGGCCTGCGGGCGGCACTTCGTCCAGCACGGCGTCGACACGGTCGAGCCGTTCAGCGCCAACTCGCACAAGGCCGGCCCGACGCCGGAAGAGATCAAAACGTGGCCCCGCACGGCCCGATGGATCGCCGACAAAGTGGGGCTGGACACCGTTCGGTACTGGCACCCGACCGGTTGGGTGAACCAGAATTGGCTGACGCACGTCATTTTCTACAAGCTGACCACGGGTCTGGGCTCGGAGTCCGAGCCGTACTATGACGCGCTGGTCTTCTGGAAATTCGCCATCTACATCCTGGCGGCGATCGCCCTGTACGGCGTCACGCGCGTCTACGGCGTGAACCGGGGTCTGGGGGTGATTGCCGTCTGCTTTGCCTTGTACATTGGACGGTCGTTTTTCGACATTCGTCCGGCGGGCTTCTCGAATCTCCTCACGGCGGTGCTGATTCTCATCTTCGCCCTGGCGAGCTACCGGAACGCCCTGTACATCTGGCTGATCGTCCCTTTGATCATTTTCTGGTCGAACGTCCACGGCGGCTACATCTACGCGTTCATCGTCCTGGTTCCCTTCGTCGTGTGGCACGTTCTGATGAATCTTCCGCGGCGATGGATGACCATGGCCTACGGCATTCTGCTGTGGCTCGTGCTGTTCGGCCTGGTCCATCAGTTCAACAAGCATGACAATCTGCAACCCATCCCGGTTCGCGCAGACGTGATGTTTTACCTGGTGATTCTGGCCATCATAGGGAGCGTGGCCTTGACGATCTATCGCCAGGCGAGCGATGGCGCCATCGTGGTCTATCACGCGGCTGTTTCCTGCGTTCTGTTTTTGGTGATGTTGCTTCGGTTCTTCCCGGTTCTGCCGGCCCAACTGAGCCCCCGGGAGCAGGCCGAGACGCAGGTCTACATCAACGGCGCGCTCCTGGCGTACATGGGCATCTTTGCGGTGGCCATGCTCGTCGGCGCAATCGTGGTGACGCTCAAAGAAAAAGTCGTGCAGGCGATGGACTTCCGGGGTGTCCTGCACACGATCGCCGCCGGCGCCGTCGCCTTCGTGGCGATGGTCGTCTTCAATCCCTTCCATTTGACGAACCTCACGCATACTTTCGTGATCTCGCTCAGCAAGAACGCGGAACGCTGGCGTGACGTTCACGAGTGGCATCGAGCCTTCGACTGGACCAACCCGGTCGGCACGGCGGTGCCGTTCGCGGTCATGTACGGCCTGGCCTGGTTTGCCCTGGCGGCCTGGGTCGTCTTCTACGTGTACACGTCGCGGATCGTGAATGCTCCGGTTCCCAAGAAGGTCAAGACCTCTCCCGATTATGCCTGGCCGAAGCTGGACTTGTCGCTGCTGCTCATCGCCGCGATGACGATCTACATGGCGATTCGGTCGCGACGATTCATCCCGATCGCCGGGTTCGTCGCCTGTCCGGTGATCGCTCTGTTGATCGACCACACCGTGCGGATCATCGCCGCAATGACTCAGCCCACCCCGCTGGGCCGGTTCGAAGTGCCCTCGATTCCGCCCCTGTGGCGTCTCGCCCTCTCGATCGCGGCCGGCGGCGTCGCCCTGGTGTTCGCGGTGGTCTGGGGCGTCCGTTTCTACACGGTCTATCTGGACTATTGGCCGGCCGACACGAAGTATAATTCGGTCTTCATGCGAATGACCGCGTCGGACGCCAAACCGTTCGCGGCCTGCGAGTTCATCCGCAAGAACAAGCTCAGCGGCAAGATGTTCAATTACTGGACCGAGGGCGGCTTCATCGCCTGGGGCCAGGACCCCGACCCGAACACCGGCCGCACGCCTTTGCAGTTGTTCATGGACGGCCGGGCCCAGGCGGCGTACGACTGCAAGACGTTCGATCTGTGGACGAACATCATCTCCGGCGGACCTGCGGCGGCCCCGTCCCTCATAGCCGGCAGGAAGCCGACCCGGAACGAGTGCATTCAGATCGGCGAGTGGGTCAACAAGCAGCTCAAAGCGTATGACGTCTGGGTCGTCCTGATGCCCACCGGCCAGTTCGACTCGGCCTTCACCTACGGGCTCGAATACAGTCCGGACTGGCGACTGGTGTACATGGACGACAAGCAGCGGCTCTTCGCGGACATCACGTCGCCCGCGGGCGAACAGCTCTACGAGGGCATCTTCACGGGCAAGACGGTCTACCCGGACGAATACTCCCGCAAGCTGACCACGGGCCGCAACCTGCTGCTGCTTCAGGACCCGGCTCAGAAGAAGAAGGGCCTCGAGATGCTGATCGGGGCGATGAAAGAGAACTTCGCCCCCGGCCCCATGCTCGAAATGTTGCTGATCGGAGCGCAGTTCCCCGCCCTCGCGCCGCGAATCGACGAGATCTGCGGACAATACGCGAAGGATTTCGAGCAGAACTTCAAGTCGTACGCCGGGCGGGACGGGTTCAACGTCCGCCTGGAGGCGATTCGCCTGGTCATGATCCGTCTCCAGCAGACGGCCGAGGCGAGTCATAACAAGCAGTTGGCCGACGCCTACGATCGGCAGATCAACATCTACGAGGACCAGCGGGCGACGATCCTGGGTACGAAAAGGTGGTGATTCATGGTTGAGCCAAGCGGGCGGCGCGACGCGTCGAACGAATCGACGCCGCCTGTTTCCATCTCGGTTTTCTTCCCGTGCTACAACGAGCAGGACAATCTGGCCAAAGTGGCCCAGCAGGCGGTCCAGGTGCTCGAAGGGTTGCACGCGGATTACGAGGTGATCATCGTCAACGACGGGAGCGCGGACAAGACCGGCGAAGTCGCCGACGGAATCGCCGCGGCCAACAAGCGGGTGCGCGTCATCCATCATCCGCGCAATCGCGGGTACGGGGCCGCCCTGCAGTCGGGTTTCCGTGCGGCCACCAAGGACCTGGTCTTCTACACGGACGGCGACGCCCAGTTCGACCTGAACGAGCTGCCGCCGTTGCTGCCGCTGATGAAGGAGTTCGACATCGTCAGTTGCTATCGCATGGACCGCAAGGACAAGCCGCTTCGCAGGCTCAACGGCTGGCTCTGGACGAAGATGAACGATGCGCTCTTTTCGCTCAACGTCCGCGACATCGACTGCGCCTTCAAGCTCTTCAGGCGAGAGATTTTCGACAAGATCACGATGGAGAGCCAGGGGGCCCTGATCGCCACGGAGATTCTCGCCCGGGCTGTGCGAAAGGGTTACACCATCACGCAGCGGGGGGTCCACCATTATCCACGGACGGCCGGTCAGGAGACAGGAGGCAATCCCAAGGTCATACTGAGGGCGTTCAAAGAAGTGATCAAGCTTCGAAAACGCATCGTGTCCGGCCATTAGCAGAGCGTCGGCGGATTCCGCCTGTGTATCATGGCAATTATGCACAGCCCAAAGGTCAACCTCTTCATCTATGGTTCGCTCCGGGACAGTCGGATCTTCCAGTCGGTCAGCGGCTACGCTTTCACGCGGAAGCCCTCGCGCCTCGACGCCAAGGTGTTGTTCGCTGAGCTGGCGTTTCTGCCTCACTACCGGCGGGTCAGTCCCGACAACGTCTACTATTACGCCGTCCCCACCCCGGACGCCCGGATCGAAGGGTACGTCATCCACGATATCCCCATAACCGCGATGGCGGAGATCGACCGCTATGAAGGGAAGCGGTACCGGCGGGAGACCGTCAAAGTCCACACGGGACACGGAGTGGTCGAGGCCCAGGCCTATCTCGTCACGACCGAAGCGATGCGAAAGCAGTTCGGCGATCGGTTCCACGTCAACCTGATCCACGAGTTGTGGCTTCGCAAACGCATCCGGCAGTTCCTCAAGAAACACACCCGTCCGGGGGACCGGACGCCCGACGCCGAATTGGAGCGACAGGCCGAACGGGAGCTGCTCGCGACGACCGAGCGGGATCTCGTGATGGCCCACTATCGCCGGGACGCGGTCAGCGACTATTACCTCGAACGGGAGCTGGATCGCCCCCGCCCCAGCATCAAGCATCTGTACAGCGACCCGCAGGCTCGGCCGTACATCCGCAACTACCTGGCCCTGGTGATCCGCCAGGTGTTGCTGAATCAGTTCGAGGAGGAGATGGAGAGCCGGTATCGCTTCGAGCTGGAGCACATGCGGACCAGCGTGCGGTACTTCGCCCGCTCGATCGGGCTGGTGGCGTGCCTGGCGATTCTCAACGCCAACAGCAACGTCGTCGAGCCGATCATCCAGAAGTGCCTCGACGACATGCCCTACGAGCAGAACGATCTGATCGATTACGTCAAATACGCCGTGCGGGCGGTCCAGAGCGTCTTCGATCCGCGGGTCGCAGAGGACTACCTCAGCCGGATCCGGGCCAGTCTCCAGCCGGGACTCGTGCCGCTGGGCTGCGAGCTGGAGTTGAGCAACCTGGGCGCCGCGGCGGTCGAGCCGTTGCGAAGCCAGGCCGGCGCCGTCGACACCGTCTACGACGGCTTCAAGTACTTCTACGATTTTCGGATGGATGTTCTGTGTTGGAAACTGGGCGGCTACATCGACGATCACAGCGGCTACAACGCCCGTCCCCGCCGGCAGGGGTTCTTCGAGATCGCCCCGGGCCGGCTCAGCGTCGCGGGCGAGCTGTCTCGTCCGGCCACCGGAGACCCCTGGCTGCTCAGCCGCCTGATCCATGATTTGATCTGCTTCTTCCGCATTCGGCCGCACAGTCTGCACTTGTCATTCCAGATGCGAAAGACCCAGATCGGCCGTCAGCGGATTCTGCCTTTGGGATTCGTGCAGTGTCTTTTGGCCCTCGGCGGGGGACTGGAAGGCAAGCCCGGCGGGGGAATGTGGATTTCGCGGCTGTGCAAAGGGGAGATTGTTCAGCACACGTACGGCGAGGAGCTGGTCCTCGCCAGGACCAGCCGGCGGAACTGGTATCTCGGCGGCGAAGACGACGTCGCGGACAAGCCGCCCTCCCAAGCCACGACCTGCATTCAGCAATACAAGTTCATCCGTCTGGACCGACAGATGAGCTACGAGCCGCTGATCCTGGGGCTCAAGGGTCTGCAATTGGAGTACAATCCCGGCGACTATCTCACGGCCGAGCAGATGCGGCAGCATCCTCGCCTGGCTCGGAGCTATGAAGAGCTGAAGGAATGGGCGCACAATCCGGCCGAGATCACGAACCGGACGATCCAGCGGTTTCTGGACACGGTCCACCGCGGATTGATGCACGAGCGACATCACCGGCCGGCTCACAGCCTGCACTACATCGACTATGCCGTCAGCGCCGTCGAGACGCAGCTCAGGCAGTTCAACGACCAGGTGAAGGGGATCGGCGTCGAGCCCACCCTCTACTGATTTCGCCCTCGATAGGCGGGCGTCCGTCTCAGCCGTTCGATCGCGCACTGCACGATCTCGTCATGATCGAAGGCCATCGGCGGGAGGTTCTCGATATCGCACCACTGAACGTTCTCCGCGTCGTCGGCCGCCTGGACCTGGTCCCGATCGCTCTGTGCAACGCCGAAGTAGGCCACGGTGATCGTGCGGCCCCGCGGGTCCCGGCCGGGACGTCCGAACGTGCGGAGCTGTTCCAGGGCGACGCCTTTGAGCCCCGTCTCTTCGGCCAGTTCCCGGGCGACCGCGTCGGGCAGGTCCTCGTCGATTTCGACAAATCCGCCGGGCAGAGCCCAGCGGTCCTTGTACGGATCTCGCTTGCGTTGGATCAGCAGCAGCCGGGGCCTGCCGTCGAAGAATGCGAAGACCGCCGCATCCGCCGTGACCATCGGCCGCGGCCACTCGTAGACGTATTTGCCTTTCTCCGACACCTGGATCGACTCCTTTCTGCGCCACCGAGGCTCGACGGCCATTGTACGGCCGCCACTTCAAACTTCACACTTCAAACTTCCCGCTTCTTCGCGTAGAATCCCGTCCCTATGTCCGAAGTCTACAAGAACATTCTGCTGATCAAGCCCAGTTCGCTGGGCGATATCGTTATGGCGTTGCCGGCCCTGTCGATGCTGCGTCGCAACTTCCCCCGAGCGAAGATCGCCTGGCTCGTGCGGCCGGAGTTCGCTCCGATCCTGGAGGGGCATCCGCACCTCGACGAGATCATCCTGTTCGACCGCAAGGCCCTCGCCAAGGCGTGGCATCAGCCGGCCGCGTTCAAGCAATTGACGGATCTGGTCGGTCGCCTGCGCCATGGCCGGTTCGATGCGGTGCTCGACCTCCAGGGGCTCTTTCGTACGGCTTCCTTGGCCTGGCTCTCCGGCTGCAAGAAGCGGTTCGGCCCGATCTGGCGAAAGGAGTTCGCCCACCTGTTCTACACGACCACGGTCCGGCCTCAGCCGCAGTGGGTTCACGTCGTCGACACCTATCGCAAGCTGATCGAAGCGATGGGGGGGCGGGAACTGAGCGTGGAGTTTGTGCTGCCGGCCAAATCTGACGCCGTGGCGTCTGCACAGGAATTGCTGTCGCGATGTAGGGTGGGTTCTCAACCCACGCGATCACCCAACGAATGCGCACAAAACGCGTGGGGTAAGACCCCACCCTACGCTGTCATCATTCCCGGCTCAGCCCAAGTCAGCAAGTGCTGGCCCGCCGATCGATTCGCCGCCTTGGCGGATCGGCTCGCCTCGGAACACGGCCTATCCGTCGTCGCCACCGGCGGCAAATCCGAGAGCCCGATGATCGAGCAGATCCGCAGTCTCGCGAAGCATCCGATCGTCAATCTCGCCGGCCAGACCTCGCTGCCGGAATTAGTGGAGGTTCTTCGCGGAGCCAAGCTTGTCGTCAGCAACGACACGGGCCCCGGCCACATCGCCGGCGCCCTGGGGCGGCCGCTGGTGATGATGTTCAGTTGGTCGAACCCGCTGCGAGTCGGTCCCTACGGCCGGCCGGAGTGCATCGTCGGCCACGACGTGGAAAGCAGGGGGCTTGCGATCAAGAGCCGCGATCCACAGCATGCCGTCGGGTACATCACGTTCGACGAGGTCTACGCGAAAGCGAGCGAGCAGTTGGCAGTTTCGTAGGATGGGCTTCAGCCCATGCGGACGATCTAGAGAATCGGACGATCGCTCGATGAGGCGATCATCACTTGCGTTTCCGGTGCCTCCATGTCACAATATAGAGGCGGATAGCTGTGCCCCTGACTATCGTACGGAGAACAAAAGGAGAAGCGACTATGGCCAAACGACTCATCAATGACGAAGACGCGAAACACCTCATTACGAAGTTGAATCGTCGAATGGGTGCGATCGCGTTCCTGACGGGCGGACATCTCTCGTGGCAAGGCGTAATCGCTCAGGTCGCGGTGTTTGCCTTGTGGGCGGTCTGGCTGTACTTCAGCGCCCGCAGGGAGGATTGGCTCCTATCCATGGTTGTGTGGGCCCTTTGGGGTCTGATAGAGACCTACAATGCGGGAATGAACCGACGCATTGAAGCCCTTGCCGAGCTCTTGCGGCAGAACGGGATGCTCCGCACCGAACTTCCTCCGAGCAGCGACCCAGAAGCGTGAGTCGGCGAGCCGGACGGATTTCGACTCATGTGAAACGATTTCCGGAGGCCGATCAATCGCTCGCGAACCCGTAGCGTGGGGCCTTGCCCCACGCATTGCCTGAGCGAGGAATGCCCCTTTACGCGTGGGTTAAGAACCCACCCTACAAGACTGACCTACGACCTACAGCCTACTGCTTCGCGACAACTGCTGCGCAGCGGTCGCAGATCTCCGGGTGCTCGTCCTTGCCGACGCTCGGCCAGTAGTTCCAGCATCGCTGGCACTTGGCGTGCGGGCTCTTGGCCGCCGCCACCGCTGTCTGGGTCGCGCCCTCTTCGAGCTTGATCTCGCTGACGATGCACAGGGCCGCGAACTGGTCGACGCCGAACTTCCTGATGGCCGCCGCGTCTTCCGGATCGCACTGGATCGTCACCGAGGCTTCCTGATTGCTAGCGATGATCTTGTCCTTGCGAAGGCCTTCCAGGACCTTCAGAACCTCGTCCCGCAGGCCCATGAGCTGCGCCCATTTCGCCTCTTCGTTCGCGTAGTCGATCGCCGGATCGACCTTGGGCATGTGGGCCAGGTGAACGCTGGCGACGTCCTCGGGCTTGACCGTCATCGCTCCCCAGTCCTCTTCGGCCGTGTGGACCAGGACCGGGGCGAGCATCCGCACCAGGGCGCTGAGGACCTCGTACATCGCGGTTTGACCGCTGCGGCGCGACGGGCTGTCGGCGGCGTCGCAATACATGCGATCTTTCAGCACGTCCATGTAGATGCTGCTCATCTCGACCGAGCAGAAGTTGTAGAGCGACGAGAACACGCGGTGATAGGTGAACTCCTCGTTGGCCTCGGTCACTTCGGCGATCAGCTTCTGGAGCTGCTGCATCGCCCAATTGTCGATCTCGAGCATCTGCTCGTTGGGCAAGGCGTCTTTCTTCTGATCGAAGTCGTTGATGTTGCCGAACAGGTACCGCAGGGTGTTGCGGATCTTGCGGTAGGCGTCCTG
>JBDKUU010000772.1:0-7046 GCA_039679525.1 Phycisphaerales bacterium
TTCCGCGTGCCCGTCGGCATAGCCCAGCGTGCCCCGGGCCCGGCTGTGCCAGATGGCCAGAGGGTCCACCCAGGTTCCCCCTCGGGGGTTCAGAACCCAGGAGCCCTGGTTCCAGCCGCGAGGATCGGCCTCCTCCACGAAGATGTGCTTGGCGGCGGGTTGGTGGATCTCGGAATACCTCTGGGCCTGGACATAGGCGTTTTCCCAGCCCTCGCCGTTGGCGCCGCCTGCGATGGAATAGCTCCGGTAGGCCATCTGGCCGGGGACCAGCTTCCGCTGATCGGCCGGACAGCGGTAGACGCCGACGTTCCATCCTGTGTAGCGATACAGGACGCCCTGGCGGATTCCCTCTTTCTTCCGTTCGATGATCCCGCCGACCCCGGTGGGCCCCTTGACCCAATCGTGAGCGTTCTTGCCGACCTGGCCGCCGACGATTCTGTCGTCGTTGTCGTCTTTGTACAGGAGCCACGCGAGGGAGAGGGTCTTCTGGTTTTGAGTGCAGACGGTGCCCTGAGCCTGGTTTCTGACCCGAACCAGTGCGGGAAGCGACAAAGCCATCAGTAGAGAGATGACGCCTACGACGATCAACAGCTCGATCAGCGTCAGTCCCCTCTTTGCCATCGGTATCCTCCCAATCCGGCAGCACAGACTGGCACATCTACCCAGAGAACACACGTACCCGACCCGACACCGCGAATATACAGCGCCGCGGCGGTCATTGTCAACGGTTTTCGGACCGCAATGTCCCAGTAAAACCCCGGGGCTCAGTTCCGTAAAGAGAGGATGGGGGAAGGCATCCGGCCTCGCCGCTGGACGAATTTGGCCGAGGTGCACTTTGTCTGGATCTTCATCACGGGGGCCGAGCCCAGCAGGCCGCCGAAGTGCACGATGCTCCCCGGCTTGGCGCCCGGGACCGGGACGATGCGGACGCTGGTGGTCTTGTTGTTGGCGACCCCGATGGACAGCTCGTCGGCGATGATCGAGGAGATGATCTCCGGGGCCGTGTCGCCCGGTACGGCGAACATGTCCAGGCCCACCGAGCAGACGCTGGTGAGGGCTTCGAGCTTGTCCAGGCTCAGTGTGCCCGAGCGGACGGCCCGGATCATGCCGGCGTCTTCGCTGACGGGGATGAACGTGCCTGAGAGGCCGCCGACGTTGCCGGAGGCCATCGCGCCGCCCTTTTTGACCGCGTCGATCAAGAGGGCCAGAGCCGCGGTCGAGCCGGGGCAGCCCATCCGCCCGACGCCCATCGCTTCGATGATCTCGGCGACCGAGTCGCCCGTCGAGGTGGTGGGGGCCAGGGAGATGTCCACGATGCCAAAATCGACCTTCATCAGGCCGGCCAACTCCCGGCCGATCAGCTCGCCGGCCCGGGTGATCTTGAACACGGTCCGCTTGATGACCTCGGAGAGCTGAGTGAGGTCGCAATCGGGATTTTGGGCCACCACATTGCGAACCACGCCGGGGCCGGAGATGCCGATGTTCAGAGAGTAGTCGGGTTCACCGATGCCGTGATGGGCCCCGGCCATGAAGGGGCTGTCCTCCGGGACATTGGCGAAGACCGCGAGTTTGGCGCAGCCGATGCCTTTCTCGGAGCGGTGGGCCAGGTCGCTGATCACGTGGCCGATTTTGACCACGGCGTTCATGTTGATGCCGGCCAGGGTCGAGGCCAGGTTCAGGAATCCGCAGATGCGGTCGGTTTCCGAGAGGGCTTCGGGGATGGAGTCGATGAGGTTCTCCTCGGCCGCCGTCGCGCCTTTCTGGACCATCGCGCCGAAGCCGCCCAGGAAGTCGATGTCCGCCTTCTTGGCGGCGGCGTCGAGGGCCTTGGCGAGCTTGACCGCGGTGATGGTCTTGCGGGGCAGGGGCTCCAGCAGCAGCGAGGCCGGCGTGATGGAGATCCGGCGGTTGGTGATCGGGATGCCGTACTTCTGCTCCAGCCGATCGGCGCAGTGATTGAGCAACTGGCCCTTTTCGATGATTCGGGCCTGGGCCTGCTTGATGAGCCAGTCCAGGTCGCGATCCATGCAGTCCTTCAGGTTGATGCCGAGCGTGACGGTGCGGATATCGAAATGATGATCCAGAGTCATGCCGACGGTTTCAAAGACTTCTTCGACGGATATCCGCATAATTCAGACCTCTGTGACTCTCTGTAGGGTGCGTACCACGCACCGTCCTTCATCGCATTCGCAGGCGGAATGGTGCGTGGTACGCACCCTACCGGACTCTCTTTCGCGACGGGGAAGTTGGATTTTTGATGGTTGATTTTTGAAGTAAGAAGGCTCACGCGAGTCGGCGATAGCTCTTACTTCAAAAATCACACTTCACACTTCAAACTTCTCTTAGACCCTATGCATCGCCTTGAAGATGTTCTCGTCCTGGATGGTGATCTTGAGCGCCATCTGCCGGCCGACGTTGTCGAGTTGCTTCTTGATCTGGCCCATGTCCATGGTCGCCTGGCAGATGTCGGCCGCCATCGTCATCACGAAGTAGTCCTCCATGATCTTCTGATTGACGTCGACGATGTTGATGTTGGCCTTCGCCATGGTGGTGGCCAGCCGGGCGATGATCCCGACGCGGTCCTTGCCGGTGACGGTCACGATGCAGATCTGGCTTGTCTTCTCTGGCATAAAAAACCTCTGGAATTGATGATGGATGATTGATTATTGATGATTCGCGGCCTCGCGCCAGCCTCTTCAATAATCCATTATCCATCATCCATAATCAATCAAGACCCAATTACGCTCCGAGTTCCTGATCGAGCTTCGTCTTGAGGGCGAGCGCCTTCTTGTGGTCGGTCATGTCCGGCTGGAGCGGCGTGACGGTGATGTAGCCGTCGGCCAGCGTCGTCGTGTCGGCGGGCTCCTTCTCTTCGCGATGCGATCCGCCCGCCAGGCGAAAGACGAACTGAGTCCCGGCGTCGCCGTGCGGGACGTAGTACTCGTGGAATCCGGATGTCGCCTGGGGGACCACGCGAATGCCCCTGGGCCGGCCCCGGGACAACTGGGGGATGTTGACGTTCATCACGTCCCCGACCCGCAAGGGCAACAGTTTCTTGAGCACGGCGATCGCATGCTCGGCCGCTTTGTCGAAGTCGGTCTGGTCCTCGGCGACCACGCTCATCGCCACGGACGGAATCCGCAGGAAGGCGGCCTCCATCGCCGCGGCCACGGTCCCGGAATAATAGACGTTGATCCCGACGTTGGCCCCGAAGTTGATCCCGGCGACCACCAGGTCGATCGGTCCATCGTGGAGCTGCATGCTGGCGAGCTTCACGCAATCGGCGGGGGAGCCCTGGACGCCGAAACCGGTGAACAGGCCTTCGATGCTCACCTTGGTGCAGGCCAGCGGTTCGGCAAACGTGATGCTGTGGCCGGCCCCGGACCAGCTATCCGTCGGAGCCACGACGGTCACGTCGCCGAGTTCGAGGAGTCGTTTGTAGATGGCCGCCAAGCCGGGGGCGAAGATTCCGTCGTCGTTCGTCAGTAGAATTCGCATCGTTCCATCGTTCCCATCGGCGCCCGCGCAGCACGGGCGGCCGCACCATTCGATACTCGGCAAGGATGTCGCCGGAAGGACGCTGCCTGCCATCGTCGTCCCGTAACGCGGCGTATTGTAGCAGGCGGACGCAGCATCGTCAATTTGCTTGACCGGACTGGAGGGTGTCTGTGCCAGTTTTCGGGCGTACGGAGTCTGTGGGACTGATGGGCGTAGAAACCGGGACGCCGGACTCGGTTCGTAGTGACGCCGTAAGGCGTTATCTTCAGGGCTTTCGTGCCGCACGAGACGCCAAAAAGAGAAGATATGCCCTGACGGGCACACTACAAGCAGGTCGCCCTCGATTCTACGCACGCCAGGGTTCTTTCACAGACAAACTGGAGGTTGAGCTCTACGAATCGGCAGGGTAGGATTCGAGAGGAGGCGGCAACGCAAGGCCGCCCCAAGGAGATGCGACGAATGGAAGAATACTCGCCGGAGAAGGAGTTTCGCGTGATGAGTCGGGACGAGGTCCGCCGGGTGGACGCCTGGGCCATCGAGGAGATCGGCGTTCCCGGCGTGGTCCTGATGGAGAACGCGGGCCGCAGTTGCGCCGAGCTGGCGATGCGAAAGCTCGCGGCAACGGCCGATCCGAGAGTCTGCGTCTTCTGTGGCGCCGGCAACAACGGTGGCGACGGGTATGTGATCGCTCGCCATCTGCTGAATGCGGAGATCCAGACGAGAGTGGTTCTCTGCGGCGATCGGGCCAAGGTCCAGGGCGACGCCAAGATCAATCTCGATGTCTTGGAGCATCTCGGCCATCCGGTCGAGCAGGTGAATCCTCGCGACGAAGGAGCGGCCGCCCGCATCCAGGCCCTTGCTCGGGATGCGAGCCTGATCGTCGATGCCCTGTTCGGCACGGGTCTGCAAGGGACGCTTCGGCCGGAGTATCGAGCGATCGTCGATGCGATCAACGCCTTGGGTCGGCCGGTCCTGGCGGTGGATATCCCTTCGGGTCTGGACTGCGACACGGGGCAGCCGCTGGGCGCCGCGATCCGGGCCGCGTACACCGTGACCTTCGTGGCCGTCAAGAAGGGCTTTCTCGCCTCGCCCGACGCTCGCGCCTGCCTCGGCGAACTCCACGTCGCCTCGATCGGGGTCGAACCTCCGTCGTCCCGCACATCTTGACGGAATCCCGGCGGACCCTATGGTTTGCACGTCATGGACTCTTGCCAGGTCCCAGGATGCGTTTATCGCTTTGGAGGCTTCCAGCAGAGATGATCGACCGCAGAGGCAGAGAGAGACCCATTCTGGAGTCCGGCCGGTGCCGGGGCGGACAGAAAAGGGGACATTCTACTTTTCCGACCTGCGACCTGGGGGCATCCGGCAAACCCTTCGGAGCGAGAAAGGAGGAAAAGTAGAATGTCCCCTTTTCCCGACCAAAGCGTCAAACCCCCGACGCCCTCGGTGCGAAGCGCCGCCGCGCGTCGGGGGGCCGGACTCCGTGTTTGTCCGCTCCGAGATTCCGCGACGAATCCCAAAAAGACAAGGCTGCCGGAGTTGCCTGACTTTCCTGTGGCAACCGCGGCAGCCTTGCGTAGCATTGCTCGCGTCGAGTCGCGAGATCAGTTGATGTCTTAGAAAGCTCCCGGCTTGGCGACCTCGGTGGCGTAGCCGGTGAAGGACAGGAATCGATCGTAGTTGAAGATCGGGACGTACAGGGACTCCGCACGCTGGCGGATCTGCTGGTAGTGATCGTCCGTCTGGCGGGCGGTGTTGTACCGCTGCATCGCCGTCGGGTCGTTCGTCTGCTCATTGAGCGTCGGCTCGGCGGGGACGGTCGGCTCGGTCCCGAGGATCACGAAATCGGTGTCCGCCGTGACGTCCTCGGCGATCGTGCCGCCCCATTTGCGAACCAGGGTCTCGATCTTGCTGATCCCGTCATAGTCCGTCTTGCCGTCGCGATCGAGATCGACCTCGCCGGCCACGACGAACTGGTTCTGCCGGCCGGCGTCCCAGATCAGGTTCGCCACGGAGTCGCCCACGGCGATCGGGTTCTTTCGCTCGGACGACAGGATGCGGGCGGTCGCCACGCGTCGCTCCATGGCCAGGATTTCCACCTGGGCCTTGGGCTTGCCGTCTCGCGGGATTCCCCCGGCCCGGTCGTACACGGAGAACGTCAGGCCGCGATAGACGCGGTCTTCAGAGCCCAGATTGATGTAGACGACGCTGGCCGGCTCGTCGACCCGGACGATCTCGCCGTCGGCCTTGAACGCCGTGGACTCGTTGTCCGGGGTCGGCTGAATTTCCTTGACCGCCGTCAAGGCAGCCTGGAGTTTGCCCTGCGCCACGGTGAGCTCGGCCTTGTTCTTGAGCAGATCCTGATTCAACTGGCCGGCCTCGGCCTTGGTCTTCTCGAGCTGATCGAGCAAGGTCTTGGCCCGCTCATCGGAGTTCTGCTGCACGAGGACCCGCAGGTTGTTGTAGTCCGTCTTGATGTCCTGGACCTGCTTGTAGTACTCGGAGACCTTGGTCGTGAGATTCTGCTCGGTCTGCTGCATGGTCGCGACCGCGTCGTCGAATCGTTTTCGCAGGGTCCCGAGCTGCTCTTCGGAGGTGTCCCGCTGTTTGGTCGTCTGATCGAGTTTGAGCAGCAGATCGCTGACCAACGAGGTGAGCGCCACTTGAACGGGCTTGCCCTCGTTCGGGTCCGGCGGATTGTTCGGATCGATCGTGTTGGGGTCCGGGGCCGGCGGAGTCGGCATGGGGATGAAGGCCTTTGCCCGCTCCTGCAGAGCGGCGACGGCCTTGGCCGAGTTGGCGACTTTGACTTCGGCGGAGGTCGCCGGGACGCTGCCGTTGACGAGCTGGACCATCGAATTCAGGTACTCGACCATGGTGCCAAGATTGCTGTGGCCGGACATCTTGGCCCCGATGATGCCGCCGAGGGAGCGAACCTCCTCCTTGTTGGCCAGGGCATCGACCTGCTCCTGGAGGTCATCACGGCTGGTGCGGAGTTCCTCGGCCTTGACGTAATAAACGACCGCAGCCGTCGTCGCGACAATGAACAGGGCGACGAACGTGATGAGGGTGTAGAGCATGGCGTTGCTTTGGCGTCTTTTGCCTGGAGGCATAGAAAAATACTCCTTGGTAAACCCGGGCGTCTCCCAAAACTGCTAATTTAGCCATATTATCGCGTTTGCGGGGCTGCCAGTCAAGAAAAAACAACGGCGTAACTCACATGGAAGAAAGGACTAAGAAAAAGGTCAGTACTCGAGGAGGACCTTCGCCAGATTTCCGAGTTTATCGATTGTACGTTTTGCAGGGGCACCGGGCACAGGGGACGGTTCCCGGTACAGGCCGTCGGGACGGAGCACCCGGATCGTGAGCATGCCCAGCCGATTGGGGCCGATGAAGTCCTTGGTCTCATTGTCCGCGACATAGACCGCCTGTTCGGGACGGGCCCCGAGCATCTCCAGAAGCCTCTGAAACCCCAGGGGCGACGGCTTCCAGTGCTCCCGGCCCAGCTCCTCTGTGTATACGATGGCCTTGAAATAGCGTTCGATGCC
>JBDKUU010000773.1:0-6341 GCA_039679525.1 Phycisphaerales bacterium
CGCTTCGAGAGCCCCCGAATCGGGGGAATCGACGGTGCACAGTGGCTCGTCGGTCATGATCAGGAGCCGAACATCATGCGATTGGCAGAAGTCCGCCAGTTCCCGCCGGGCGTCTTCCTCGGTGTAGTCGTCGGCCATGATCAGGCCGTGGCTGTC
Source organism: Phycisphaerales bacterium (assembly GCA_039679525.1). Taxonomy (GTDB): domain Bacteria; phylum Planctomycetota; class Phycisphaerae; order Sedimentisphaerales; family Anaerobacaceae; genus PLanc-01. Next base: position 157 of record JBDKUU010000773.1, read on the forward strand.
CGTCGCCTGCATGTGCGTGATCACGCCGTGAGGCCCCCGTTCGGGGTCGATCAGAACCGGAACCATCCCGGCCAGAATCGTGCCCCAGAACGCGATGTCCCAGCGCGCCCGATTCTTGCTCACGAGCGAGATGTTGTCTCCCCGGGCCAGGCCCGAGTCACGCGCCAACCAGGTCGCGAAGACCTCGACTTGCGACTTCAACTCCCCGAAGGTCAGAGTCTCGTGCCGGTCGGTCCGAATGATCTCCACGCAGACTTTTTCGGGAGCGGCCGCCTTGGCCAGCGACCGGTTGAACAGCTCGATCAGATTGGGGCATTGCAGGAGGGTCTCCATGGTGTCAGCTCCAGCCAAAGGGAATGTCAAGACGCATATCGCCAGGGGTGAGGCGCCGCACATGGCGACCGTCGACCAGCAGTTTGCCTTTCGCGAGGAAACCTGCGTCCGCGATTCGATCTGCCGTTGCCTGTGCCCAGTTCGCCATCTTTCCTGCTGCGCCTTCTGCGGGGCCCGGGAAAGCCCATTGCCTCTGCTGCGTCTGTCTCCCGTTCGTCGCGTATCATAGCGCAGAGGCGGCAGGAAGGAAATGGAAAAGTGCCGGTGGAGGAGAGGAAATACCCGCATCCTCGCGGCGTCCGCATGCTCCACGCGAATGCTATCGATACCAGTCGACCCAGGAAAGCAGGCAGAGAGTCCGAAGCTGCTCGATCGCGGGCGGTGGACCCGTCCGCCATCTTGCGGCCAGCCTGGCGAAATCGTAAAGGTCCACAACTCCGTCCCGGTTCAGATCCTCCGCCAGCGGCGAATCTTCGGCCAGCCAGCTTCGTGAAAGCGATTGAAGATCACCGGCGTCTATTCCGCCACTGTGATCGAGGTCGGCATTCTCTCCCGCGACCGAGAGAGACATGCTCGCCTGCGGCGTGCCACCATACGCGCCCATGTCGATCCGCCCGCCGTTGGGCCACAGCTCCGCTGTCCAATCGGCGTTGGGGTCTCCGGCGTCGATGCAGGGGCTGGTGATGTCGTCGAAGACCCAGCCTCGGGCCTCCGCATTCCATCTGCCTGCCTGTGATTTGAGATGGTAATCGCCGTCGGCGACGAAGAGCGGATCCACGTCGATATTGCCCACGCCGAGGCTGTGCCATGCGGAGCGCAGGCAGGAATAGTCCACCGTCAGATCTGTCTGTTCCGCAACGCCTTCGAAGACGGTCGGCGTGGGCCAGAAGATAGAGTTCGCGACGTGGGCTCCCCGTCCGGGCCGCCGGCCGGGCAGGTCGAGATCGAAGTAGATCGCGGCCCCGGAGATGCCGACCGCCGTGTTGTTCGTGAACGTGAGAAAGGAGTTGTCTTTGACCTGCACGATGTGCTGAGCGTTCACGAAGATGTTGTTCTGCAAGGTGAAGTGCTTGCCCGCCCCGGCCGAGAGCACGTTCGCTTCGCCCGAGGCCTTGTTGTACTGGTCCTTGGTGTAGTTCGTGAAGACGTTGCCTTCGATCAGGGCGTCGCATTCGAGATCCAGTGCGTCGTCGCCGCCGCCGAGAAAGGTGTTGTTGCGGATGTGCGGAATCGGGTGCGGCTGGGCCGGCCCGTCGAAATCCACGGCGTCGTTGTGCCCCTTGCACAGGCCGAAGGTGTTCTCCTCGATAATGAGCCACCCGCCGTCCGGGATGCCGGAACCCCAGATGTGTTCGCTCAGGTTGTCCGTGGTCGGCGCCTCGTTCGACGTGAAGATGTCGTGAAACAGGCACCGCCGCACAATCAGGCTCGAATCGACCGTCCGGATGCGGCGGCGGTCGCAGTGATCGAATTCGACGCGCTCCAGGAGCAGACGCGACCTCTCGACGCCGATCATGCCGTCGTCGGTTCGGCCGTATTCGAACAGGGTGTATCGAATGCGATTGTCCTGGGTGGTGTCGCGGAGCTGAACGCCCAGCCACCGGCCGTGGTCGGTCGCACGGGTGAAGCGGATGGGCTGCTCCTCCGTGCCCTCGGCCGCCAGGCAGCCTCGGACGACCATCCGAGCCCCCTCGGCAAACAGCACCGTCGTCCCGGGCAGGATGGTCAGTCTTGCGCGGGCCGGCACCGTGAGTTCGCCTGCGACCGTGCAGGGGCTCTGAAGGGGCCCCCAGGTGGTGTCGCCGGCGAGGGTTCCTTGCCAAGTCGTGCCTGCACCGGCCGGGGGTATGCTACAGAGCATCCAAGTTCCTGCGATCAGGAAGAACGCCCGGGCAAAACCTCCGGCTCGTTCTGTCAGCGATAGATTCATAGAAAGCCTCCGAGCGGCGTCCGATGCCTCCATGCATTATACCAACATCCTCCCGGCAGGGTAGACAGGCCGTCGTCGTGATCGGGGCGCTGAGGGCCGCGTCTCAGGAATATCCCTGGTGGCATGCCTTTCGCAACCCGCTACACTCCACGCGGCATCTGGATGAAGCGTTCGGCGTTTCGGGTCTGAGTACGGTATGGCGATAATACCGAAGGTCTTCCGGTTGAGGACGGCCGGCGAGGCGGGCACAATCCGGGTCTCGCCCCGGCTGATGGAGGCGGCGGGTCAGCCGGTCGCCACCGTCATGGAACGGCTTGGGAGCGGCGTGCGCGGTCTGTCCGTCGAGCGGGCCGAGCAGCGTCTGGGGGAGTACGGCCTCAATACGGTGGCCGAGGAGAAGCATCGAACGTGGCTCGGCCTGCTCGAACATGCGTTGGTCAATCCTCTGGTCGTCCTGTTGATGATTCTGGCGACAGTCGCCCTGGCGACCGGCGATCCGGGGGCAGCCCTCGTCATGTCCGTTATGATCGTGCTCGGAGTCGTCCTGCAGTTCGTGCAGGAGAGCCGGGCCGACGCCGCCGCCTCGCGGCTCAAGGAAATGATCAGCGTCACCGCGACGGTGATCCGCGACGGACGGACGCGCGAGATGCCCATGACGGAACTCGTGCCCGGCGACATGGTGAGACTCTCCGCGGGCGACATGATCCCGGCCGATGTGCGGCTCGTCACGTGTCGGGACTTGTTCGTCATTCAGGCCAGTCTCACGGGCGAGTCGTTGCCCGTCGAAAAGACCGAGACCGCCATGAGCGCCGTTCCCCGCTCGGCCCTGGAATTGACAAACATCTGTTTCCTGGGCACCAGCGTCGAGAGCGGCGCCGCCACGGCGGTCGTGGTCGCGACGGGGCTCGACACGTACCTGGGAGCCGTATCGAAGACTCTGGCCGCTCCGCCGGTCGAGAGCAGCTTCGATCAGGGAATACGGAAGTTCACCTGGCTGATGATCCGTTTCATGGCCGTCATGGTGCCTCTGGTGTTCCTCATCAACGGCCTGACCAAGGGCAACTGGGCCGAGGCGTTCTTCTTTGCGCTGGCCGTGGCCGTCGGGTTGACCCCGCAGATGCTGCCGATGATCGTGACGGTCTGTCTGTCCACGGGCGCGATCGCCATGGGTCGTAAGAAGGTGATCGTCAAGCGTCTGAATTCCATCCAGAACCTGGGGGCGATGGACGTGCTGTGCACGGACAAGACGGGCACGCTCACGCAGGACCATGTCGTCATCGAGGAGTACTGCGACGTGGTGCGGAAGGAAGATGACGACGTCCTGGCCATGGTCTATCTGAACAGCCATTTCCAGACGGGTCTCAAGAACGTGCTCGACCGGGCCATCCTGGAGCATCGGGAGGTCCAGACGGGAATCAATGTGCCCACGTGGGAGAAGATCGACGAGATTCCTTTCGATTTCTCGCGACGGCTGATGTCGGTTGTCGTGGAGACCCCCGAGAACGCCTGCCGAATCATCACCAAAGGCGCGCCCGAGGAGGTTTTTCGCCGCTGCAGTCAGTTTCAGTTGGAGGGACTCGAATATCCGATGGACCGGGCGGTGACCGACGACCTGCGGCTGGAGTACGAGGCCTTGAGCGAAGACGGGTTCCGCGTGCTGGCCGTGGCGTACAAGGACACGCCTCGAAAAGCCGCCTATTCGAAGGCCGACGAGAGCGACATGGTCCTGCGCGGATATATCGCCTTTCTCGACCCGCCCAAAGAGACCGCCCATCCGGCTCTGGAGGCGTTGCGTCAGAACGGCGTGGCGGCCAAGATCCTGACCGGCGACAACGAGCTGGTCAGCAAGAAGATCTGCCATGAAGTGGGATTGCCGACGGAACCCATGCTGCTGGGCAGCCAGGTGGAGGCGATGGACGATGCCCAGTTGGCCGGACAGGCCGAACAGACTGTGTTGTTCGCTCGATTGTCGCCCGCCCACAAGCAGCGGATCATCCAGGCCCTTCGGAGCAGGGGGCACGTGGTGGGTTTCCTCGGCGACGGCACGAACGACGCCCCGGCTCTTCGAGCGGCGGATGTGGGCATCTCTGTCGACTCCGCCGTCGACATCGCCAAGGAATCGGCCGACATGATTCTTCTCGAGAAGAGCCTGCTGATCCTGGAGGAAGGGGTGTTGGAAGGCAGAAAAGTCTTCGCCAACGTCGTCAAGTACGTGCGGATGGGCGCCAGCTCGAACTTCGGCAATATGTTCAGCGTGCTGGGAGCCAGCGTCTTTCTCCCGTTTCTGCCGATGGCCCCGCTGCAGATCCTGGCCAACAACCTCCTTTACGATTTCTCGCAGGTGCCGATCCCGACGGACGACGTGGATGCCGAGCAGATCGTCCGCCCCCGGCCGTGGTCGATGAACGAGATCGCGAGATTCATCCTGTTCTTCGGGCCGTGCAGCTCGATCTTCGACTACACGACCTACTTCGTCATGCTCTACGTGTTCGGCGCCTGGGACAATCCCGCCCTGTTCCAAACCGGCTGGTTCGTCGAGTCTCTCCTGACCCAGACGCTCATCATTCACATCATCCGGACGTACCGAACCCCGTTCCTCCAGAGCCGTGCAAGCTGGCCCCTGATTCTGACGACGGGCGCCATCATGGCGGTCGGCGTCTGGCTGCCGTATTCGCCCATCGGTCCGGCCCTGGGTTTCCAGCCGCTGCCGCCTCTGTATTGGCCGCTGGTGCTGCTGACGTTGCTGGGCTACGTTGCGGTGGCGCAGACGATGAAAGCATGGTTGTTGCGCCGCGGATGGATTTGAAAGCGAGCGGGCGGCGACTCTCGGCTCACCATCGCAGCTTGCGCCAAAGCATGGCGAGACCGATGACCGCCGAGGCGGTGAGCGCAATGATGATCCAAAAAGCGTACCAATGCTCCGACATCGGAATGGGGACGTTCATGGAGAAAAGGCTGACGATGAACGTAGGCAGCATGATCCCGATCGTGATGATGGTCAGGGCCTTGATCCGCACGTTGAGATTGTTGCTGATGATCGAAGCGCGGGCGTCCATCAGGCTGGCGAGCACCTGGGAGTAGATCTCGGTCTGCCCGCGGCACTGGCTGTTCTCGATCGCGATATCGTCGAGGAATTCGCCGTTCTCCGGGGTCAGGCCCAGCTTGGCCGCGTTGTTTCGAAGCTTCTCGACCAGCACGGCGTTGGAGTTGATCGCGCTCAGATAGTACACCAGGCTCTTTTCCAGCGTGAAGAGATTGAGCAGGTACCGGTTCTCCATGGACAAGTTGATCTGTTGCTCGAGCTCGCCGGAGATCATGTTGATGGCCCGCAGGTGCTCGACGAAGTGGGCGATCGCGCGGTAGATCAGCTTGAGGAACACGTCCTGGACGGTCTGAATCTTGATGAACGGCCGGCCTTCGAAAAGGGAGGCGTCGTCCGTCCGAACGATGATCAGGCGATCTTTGAAGAGGAAAACGCCCGTCGAGACGACCCGGAAGAGGAAGTTGTCCTGGGCGGTATAGTGCTTGGGCCGTTTGAAAATCATCGCGGCGTGCTCGGGCTCGAACTCCAGACGGCTCAGCTCGTCCGGGTCGAGCGCAGAGTTCAGCGTGTGCTCGTCGATCTTGAGCTGTTCGACAAGGTACTTGCGTTCGGCGTCATCGGGGGTCGTGTACACCCAAACCGGGGCTTCACCCTGGCCGCTGTCCGTAACCTTACCATCCGTGATGTACAACTGCTTCAGCACTAATTGCTACCACACTCCAGAGGGATCGCGTTGGACGATGCGCCATTTTATGGTGTGGGACCGGTAGTTTGTCAAATGAAACCTGAAAAATTGCGCGGAGCCCGGCCGGCGACCCCTTTCAGCAAGGGCGCTTCGATCGAATCCACGATCTGGGGTTACTCACAGTCAACGTGGTG
>JBDKUU010000774.1:0-2587 GCA_039679525.1 Phycisphaerales bacterium
GACCGAACCGTTCGTGTACAAGAACCTCAAGCGAACCCTCAAGAGCGGCTGCCATCAACTGGAGAACTTCAATCCGTGGCTGCCGTTCAGCACGGGCGAACTGCGGCCCGAACCGATCCCGATCAACACGAAGGTCGTGGTCGTCGGCAATCCCATGTTGTACTATCTCCTGAGGTTCTATGACGAGGAGTTCTCTTACATTTTCAAGGTCAAAGCGGATTTCGGCGACGAGATGCCCCGCGGCGAAAAGGAGCAGATGCAGTACGCCAGGTTCGTCGCCACGGTCGCCCAAACTGAGCACCTCAGGGCATTCGATCGGGACGCCGTGGCCGAGATCATCCGGTTCGGCTCCAAGAAAGCCGGCGACCGGTCCAAGCTGCTGACGCGTTTCTCAGAAACCGCGGACCTCATCCGCGAGGCCGACTACTTCGCGAAGATCCGGGGCTCCGATCTCGTCCAGTCCTCCCACGTTCTGGAAGCCCTGGACAACCGCACCTTCCGTTCGGATCGAATCGCCGAGAAGATCCGCGAGCTGATCGAAGAAGGAACCCTTCTGGTGGACACGCGCGGCGTGAAGGTGGGCCAGGTCAACGGCCTGGCGGTCATCGATCTGGGCGATTACGCTTTCGGCCGGCCCATCCGCGTCACCGCGTCGATCGGGCTCGGGTCGGAGGGGCTCATCAACATCGAGCGGGAGGCGCGACTCTCCGGCAGGACGCACGACAAAGCGGTGCTCATCATCACCGGTTTTCTGCGGAACGAGTACGGGCAGAGGAGGCCGCTGACCCTCTCGGCCAGCCTGGCGTTCGAACAGACGTACAACGGCATCGAGGGCGACAGCGCCAGCGCCGCGGAGATCTACGCGCTGATCTCGGCTCTGGCGGAGGTGCCCATCCGCCAGGACATCGCCATCACCGGGTCCGTCAATCAATGGGGGCAGATCCAGGCGATCGGCGGCGTCAACGAGAAGGTCGAGGGCTTCTTCGACGTCTGCCGGACGATCGGGCTGACCGGCCAGCAAGGCGTCTGCATCCCGCAGAGCAATATCAAGAACCTGATTCTTCGCCGGGACGTCCGGCAGGCCATCGCCGACCGCGAATTCCACGTCTACCCGATCCGCACGATCGACGAAGGGCTGGAGCTTCTCACCGGCTTCAAGGCGGGCACTCCCGACGAGGAAGACACGATCCATTGGAGGGTCGATCAACGGCTCGGGCAGATGACCGAGACGCTCCGGGGCCTCGGCGGACTGAGGGAAATGCGGATGGTGTCGGCCAACGCCGTGGCGCCGGAACCGCCGGCCCCTCCGAAGCTGCCCGACGACCAGCCCTGAGCACAGCGGTCGCGTCACCGGTGCTCGAGGTATTCCTTGAGGGCCGTCGCGTTGTTGTGTTCGGCGTCCTTGGCTCCGAAGACCAGCGTGACGTCCCCTTTGCGGGCCTTCTCCCGGAGCTGCTTCACCGGCTCGTCCATCGCTTTGAGTTCTCGGAAATAGCGATCGCGGAAGGTCTCCCACTTGGCGGGATCGTGGCCGAACCATTTCCGCAGATCCGTGCTCGGGGCAACGTCCTTCAGCCACTGATCCAACTTCAGCTTGTCCTTGCTGAGCCCTCGCGGCCAGACCCGGTCCACGAGAACGCGAAAGCCGTCGTTCTTCGCCGGCGGATCATACGCTCTCTTGACGTGAATTCTCATTTCTCGCCGCTTTCAAGATTCCGATTCCTACTCCTTGGTTGGATTCAGCACTACGTACTGGCTCACCTGGCCATTCGTGATCAGCAGCAGGATGCGCTGGTTCTCCTCGATCGCCTGCGAGATGGCCTTGCGATACTGTTCCACGTTGCCGACGGGCTTTCGGTTCACCTCCCGGATGACATACCCGGCCCGGAGTCCTTTTTCCGCCGCTTCGGAACCCGGCGCCACTCTCGTGATGATCACGCCTTCCTGCTGCTCGTATCCGAATCGCTGGGCCTGTTCCGACGTCATGTCCCGCACGGTCAGGCCAAGCCGCTCCGGCGCTTGTTCTTCCTCCGGAGGCCGCTGGCGGCGCTGCCGGTTCTGAAGCTGTTCGGCCGAGGGACGCGTGTCCAGCGTCGCGGAGATCGTCGTGCGTTCACCATTGCGAAGGACGAGCATATCGACGGTGTCGCCCGGGCGGCCGCTGGCGACGAGGTTGCGGAACTGAGCCGCGGATTCGATCGGCGTCCCCCGGAATTCGAGGACGACGTCCCCGGCCTTCAGGCCGGCCTTGGCGGCCGCCGAATCCTCCGTCACTTGGGACAAGACCACGCCTTTGCCCTCTTCGATATTGAAGGCCGCGGCCAGATCCTCCGTCAAATCCTGCGGCACGACCCCGAGGTATCCTCGCTCGACCGATCCTGTCTTGATGAGTTGTTCCGCGACCTCTTTCGCCATGTTGATGGGGATGGCGAAACCGATGCCGATATTGCCGCCGCCGGGGCCGAGGATCGCCGTATTGATCCCCACGGCCTGTCCGTTCAGGTTGATCAAGGGCCCGCCGGAGTTGCCCATGTTGATCGCGGCATCGGTTTGGATGAAGTTCTCATACGTCGCGATGTTGAGGCCG
>JBDKUU010000775.1:0-2986 GCA_039679525.1 Phycisphaerales bacterium
GCCGCCTCATCCACCGGCTTGATCGGCCGGAAGAAGATCTCGGTCCCGTCCCGCAGCGTCGCGTAGTGCTCGAGCTCCTCGGGATAGCTGAGCTGATCCCAGGACAGTTCGATCTGATCCTGGTAGATATAGTTCCGCGCCTTGGCGGCCTGGATGAGGCCCTTGCGGAACTTCGGATGCGCGATGTTGATCAGGTCCATCGTCCGCTCGCGGATGCTCTTGCCGTGCAGGTAGGCGACGCCGAACTCCGTCACGACGTAGTGAACGTCGCCGCGGGTCGTCACGACACCCGCCCCTTCGGTCAGGTGCGGCACGATTCTCGAGACCTGCTCGTCCTTGGCGGTCGAGGGCATCGCGATGATGGCCTTGCCGCCGCGGCTGCGAGCGGCCCCGCGGATGAAGTCCACCTGGCCGCCGATGCCGCTGTAGAACTTGTAGCCGAGCGAATCGGCGCAAACCTGGCCCGTCAGATCGATCTCCAGACCCACGTTGATCGCCACCATCTTGTCGTGCTGCGCGATGATGTTGATGTCGTTCACGTATTCCGTGGGATAGAATTCGAAGAACGGATTGTTGTTCACGTAGTCGTACAGCTTCTGCGTGCCCATGCAGAAGCTCGCGACGACCTTGCCGCGGTTGAGCGACTTCTTGGAGCACGTGATCGCGCCGCAATCGATCAGGTTGATGATCCAGTCGCTGAACATCTCGGTGTGGATGCCGAGGTCTTTCTTGTCGACGAGGTACTCGGCCAGGGCCTGCGGAATCCGCCCGATGCCGCACTCGATCGTGCTGCCGTCCTCGACCAGGCGGGCGACGTTCTGACCGATCCGCCGCAGGACGTCGTCCGGCTCGGCGATCGGCACCTCGATCATCGGCTCATCGTACGGCACCAGCACGTCGATCGTGTTGACGTGAAGGAAGCTGTTGCCCTGCGTGCGAGGCATCTTGCTGTTGACCTGCGCGATCACGTACCGGGCGTTGGCCGCCGCGGCCTGGACGATGTCCACCGACACGCCCAGACTGCACAGCCCGTTCACGTCCGGCGGCGCGACCGAGATCAGGGCCACGTCGACCGGGATCCGCCCCGTCTCGAATTCCATCGGAATCTCGGACAGGAAGATCGGCGTATAGTCCCCGATTCCCTTCTCCAGCGCGTCCCGCACGTTCTCCGCGACGAAGAAGCTGTTCATCTTGAACTTCTCGCGGTACTTCTCCTGCACGTACGGCGCCCGCCCCATCGTCAGCATGTGGACGATGTGGGCGTCGTAGATGTGTTCGGAGTGCTCCACCAACGCGTCGACAAGGTGCTGCGGCTGCGCGCATCCGGTGCCGATGAAGACACTGTTGCCCGACTTGATGAGCTTGATGGCCGCCGCGGCGGTCTTGATCTTGTCTTTATACTTTGCTTTCCAATCGAATTCTGCCATGTTATTTCTTTTCCAGACTGATTCGGGCGTCTACGGCGATCGCTGTCGTGCCGGGTCTGCCCACCACGTAGGGGTTGATGTCCATTTCCTTGATCTCGGGGAACTCGGTCACCAACTGCGACACGCGCTGGAGTCCCTCGGCGATCGTTTCAATATCCACGCCTTCCTGGCCGCGAACGCCCTGGAGAATCTTGTAGGTCTTCGTGGCGATCAGCATCTGCTTGGCCTCGTCGGCCGTCAGGGGCGCCAGGTAGAACGAAACGTCCTTGAGCACCTCGACCAGGACGCCGCCCATGCCGAACATCATCAACGGCCCGAACTGCGGATCGCGGTGCATGCCCAGGATCACTTCCTTGCCGCTGGTCCGGACCATCTCCTGCACCAGCACGCCGAGGATGTTCGCATCGGGCTTTTTCTTCGGGATGCGGTACATCATCAGGTCGAACGCGTCCTTCACTTCCTGCTCGCTCTTGAGGCCCACCTTCACGCCGCCAACGTCGGACTTGTGCAGAATGTCCGGCGACCAGATCTTCAGCACGACCGGGTAGCCGAGCTGGTCGGCGATGCTCCCGGCCTGTTCGGCCGTCGTGGCGATCTGGCCCCGAGGCGTGGCAAAGCCATAGGCCTCGATGATATCCTTGGCCTCGGCCTCGCCGATGTCGAGCAGCCCCTGGCGCAAGTGCCTTTCGACAATGCTCTCGACCTTGCGGCGGTTGACGGAGAACAGCCGGACCACTCGCTTGGGCCTGGCCTTCCATCGCACATACTCGCACATCACGTTCAGGGTCTCGACCGCGCTCTCGGGCGAGTCGTACTGCGGAATCCCGCCTTTTCGCAGGACCTGGATGCCCGGCTCCACCTTGGCGGCGCCGAGGAAACAGGCCAGAACGGCCTTGCCCTTCTTCTTGGCGATCTTCACCAGGGCCTCGGCGGTCTCTTTGCTCTGCGTCATCGCCTGCGGCGTCAGGAGCACGACCGCGGCGTCGACGCCCGGGTCATCCAGCACGACGTCGAACGCAAACTCGTATCGGTCGGCCAAGGCGTCGCCCAAAACGTCGACCGGGTTATGCACGTTGGCAGCGGCCGGCAACTTCTCGGCCAGCTTCTTCTTCGTCTCGTCGCTGAGCTTGGCGAAGGTCAAGCCTCGCTGCTCGATCGCGTCGGCCGCCATGATGCCGGGCCCGCCGGCGTTCGTGATGACGACCACGTTCCGCCCCTTGGGCAGCGGCTGATTGGCGAACGCCTGGGCGAAGTCGAACTGCTGCTTGATCGATTCGCAACGGATGACGCCGGCCCGGGTGAACGCGGACTCGTAGGCGACGTCGCCGCCGGCCAGACTGCCCGTGTGAGACGAGGCGGCCTTGGCGCCCGCGGCGGTGCGGCCCGACTTCATCAGCAGAATCGGCTTCTTCTGGGAAATCTGCTCGGCCTCCCGCACGAAGGCGTTGCCGTCTTTGATGTTCTCGAGGTAGCCGGCGATGACCTTCGTCTCTCGCTGGGAGCCGTACGCCTCGACCAGTTCCAGCTCGTCGTCGGCGGGCGGATGGCGGTGGCTGTGC
>JBDKUU010000776.1:0-3388 GCA_039679525.1 Phycisphaerales bacterium
CTCGACGAGATCCACCAGATGGTGGAGGCTCCCATCGTGAACACCTGGTCGCCGTACTTCGAAGTCACGGGCTACGCACGCTACATCTGGGACAGCTATTGCCGCGCCGAACAGGAGACGCAGGAGCCGTCGGTGCAGGAATGGCTGCCCCGGGCCGTGAACGTCGCGCAGTAACCCGAGAAGCATCAACCGGCCGTGAAGTCCCGCTGGGCGCTCGCCAGGTGGAGACGGATCCGCCTTGATTCAGGAAGAGAGGATGATGATGGAATCCACGAAGACCAAACCCGGCACGCAGGATCAACAGCTCAGTTGTTACCGGCTTTGGATGAAGCCCAAGGTCGACAAGAAGGCCGACAAGCGAAGTCACCTCATTCTCGGCCAATACCTGATGGGGATCAAGAAATAACCTCTCTTTCGGGGCCCTGTACAAAACCGGCGCAATCCGGTATGATGGGTCCCATGTCGGACAATCGGATACGGTCTCAATTCCACCGACGGTGGCTCGCAGCGTCGGTGCTCGCTCTGGTGGTCGTGCTGACGGCGACGCACATCCCGCAGGCTACGATGCCGAAGTTCCTGCAGATAGATCTGCTGGACAAGGTCGAGCACCTGGCGGCCTACGGCGGCGTCGCGGCCCTATTTCTCCTGTCTGTCCCGGGTCAATCCCGTCCCCTCCTTCCCGTGATCGGCCTGCTGGCGCTGGCCGGGATCGGCATTCTCGATGAAGCCACGCAACCTCTCGTCAATCGCTACGCCAGCAGATACGATTACTTTGCCGACGTGGTCGGCATCCTCCTGGCGTGCCCGATTTTTCTTGTCAAACGGCGATTCCGATCCGATACTGCTGCTTCATGAACGGGCTTGCACGAGCCGGAAGTGAACGATGCGTATCGTGATCCCAACTGTAAACGGAGGTGATTGTGGCAAGACGTGAGACAGCGAATTCAACGACGAGCGGCCCCTATGTGGGAATCATCGGCCTGGGATACGTGGGGCTGCCCCTGGCGAGGGAGTTCACTCGGGGCGGGGCCCAGGTGCTGGGGCTCGACATCAACTCGCAGATGGTGGCCATCATCAACAAGGGCAGGAGCCCGATCAAGCACATCACGCACGAGTCCATGGCGGAGATGGTCGCGTCGGGCCGGTTCCACGCCACCGACGATATGAAGCAGCTCTCCAAGCCGGACACGCTGATCATCTGCGTGCCCACGCCGTTGACGAAGAACCGCGAGCCGGACATGCAGTACATCGTGTCGACCAGCGAAACCATTTCCCAGTATCTCCGCAAGGGCCAGCTCGTGGTCCTGGAGAGCACGACCTATCCCGGCACGACCCGCGAGGTCATGGTGCCGATCCTGGAGCGGTCGGGATTGAAGGCGGAGAAGGATTTCTTCGTGGCCTTTTCGCCCGAGCGGGAAGACCCCGGCAACAAGAAGTTCCACACCGCGACGATTCCCAAGGTCGTCGGCGGGCTTGGCAAAGAGAGTCTCGAACGGGCCCTGAGCGTCTATCGCGTGGCGATCCAGACGCTGGTTCCTGTGGACAGTTGCGAAGTGGCGGAGGCGGCCAAGATCCTCGAAAATACCTATCGCTGCATCAACATCGCCTTGGTCAACGAACTCAAGATGCTGTTCGACCGCATGGGGATCGACGTGTGGGAGGTGATCCGGGCGGCCAGCACCAAGCCATTCGGTTTCAGCGCGTTCTATCCCGGGCCGGGCCTGGGCGGGCACTGCATTCCGATCGATCCGTTCTATCTGACCTGGAAGGCCCGCCAGTATGGCATGACGACTCAGTTCATCGAGTTGGCCGGCCAGATCAACACCGGCATGCCGCACTTCGTGGTGGAGAAGGTCGCCGACGCGCTCAACGAGCGGCGTAAGAGCCTCAAGGGCTCGCGCGTGCTCGTGCTGGGCCTGGCCTACAAGCCGGACATCGACGACGTCCGCGAGTCGCCCTCGCTGGAGTTGATCGAGCTGCTCAAGAGAAAAGGCGCGAAGGTCGACTACAACGATCCCTACATCCTGCAGACGCACAAGCAGCGGGAGTACGATCTGAAGATGACGAGCAAGAAGCTCTCGGCCAAGATGCTGGCGGGCTACGATTGCGTGCTGATCTCGACGAACCACAGCGACTACGATTACGACTGGATCGTGAAGAACTCGCAGCTCGTCGTGGACAGCCGCAACGCGACGGCCAAGGTTCGCGGCAACCGCTCGAAGATCGTCAAAGCGTAGCGGATCGACCCTGCCGTAGAGGGCGGAAAGCTGCGACGGATTCGGCGTATCGTGCGTTTGTAGGGTGGGTTGAGAACCCACCCTACACGACCTGTGCGCTCCGTTCTTCCGAAGCTCTTGACGTGTGAGACGCTGATCTACGCGTGGCTGTTGGAGAGCGTCTTCGCTTCGATTCGGGAGATGTCGATGTGAAGGGCTTCGATGCAGTCGGGGCAGAGCAGTTGTCCCGAGTCGATGGCCAGGAGGTCCGACACAGGCACATCCGGGGCTCCGCAGCACTCGCAGACGCCTGTCTGCGCGACGAGATCGTGTTCTTCGATCGCGACCGGCTCCGGTGCGGGATGCAAGGGGCATATCGTCTCCGGCGGCAAGACCGGCGTCTGCCTGGCGATCGAGGCGTCGTTCGTCGTGGGGCAAGCGGCCCCGCTCGCCTGCGGATTGTCCGCGTGCGCGGCGCACTCCATGTGTTCCTCGCCGACGAGGGCTGCCGCTGGTTCCCCAGGTCGCGGTGCGACTGGGGGCTGGGTTTGTGCGGCGGGCATCGCTTCTTGCGGTGCGGCCTGGATCATGGCGTTGAGCCTGGCCTCGATCTCGGCGCGGGCCTTCGCTTCGGCCTGAGCCTTGGCGTTCGCGGACTCGACGATCTCCGTGAGCTGGCGGACCTTGTCCAGGAACTGGGCCTTGAGCCGCTCCACTTTCTGCGTGCAATCGAGGGTGATCTGTCGGGCCCCGCGTTGCGTGACGGCCTGTCCCCACATTTCGATTGCCGCCTTCTCGGCCGCGGCGCGGTCGCCGGCAGTCTCGCCGGCCCCGGGGGCCTTCAGCGGCCGGGCCTTGGCCTTGTCCTCGCCCGGCAGCGCCGTCCGCCACCACCACTGGCCCGCCTGTTCATACAACTCGCCGGGCAGGGCGACTGCGAGGTTGTGTTCCTTGGCCTGGCGGTTCGGCGACTCCTTTGCTCGTTTCACTCGCGGCGTATGAGATCCCTTCCTTGTGGCTGGCTTCGCAGCTTTCGCCTTCACCGGCCGTGCGGCCGCCTTGTGCGAGGGGACTTTCTTCGCGGCTCCCTTCCCGCTCGTGCGAGCACGTTGTCTCTTCTGCGGCGGCATGACCAGTGCGATCAATCCTCTTTTTCCTCGGCTCCGGTATAG
>JBDKUU010000777.1:0-2191 GCA_039679525.1 Phycisphaerales bacterium
CCTCTTTCTCCGGGTGTCCCGGGATCGAGAAGCCATTCGACATCTGGCTTCCGCTGATCAGACGCGGCTGGCAAAGACACGCGGCCTTCACGCCCGGAATACCCTCAAGCCCCCGCTGGATGTCATCGAAGAGGGCCAGCCGCCTCTCGCCCGAGGTTCCAGCCGCTTCTGCATTGATGCGGAACGACAGGAGGCGTTCGGCGTTGAACCCCAGAGCGACGTCACGCAGATTGGCGACGCTTCGAATGAGAAGGCCTGCTCCTGTCAGGAGCACCACAGACAAGCCAACCTGCAGCGCGATGAGCCCCCTGCCCAGACGCTGGCGACCGGCGCCGCGCACACGCACGCTTTGCAGATCGATTGCGGGATTCGCCTGGGACGTCCTCCACGCCGGCAACAGCCCGCTGGCCAAAGCGGTCAACAGAGCGATGCCCATGGTGAACAGCAACACGCGCACGTCCATTCGCACATCGAAATGGAATTCTTGGCCCAGATTGGGTTGGAAGCTCATCATGGCCGCTTTGACCCAGACCGCCACCAGAAGCCCTGCGACCGCGCCGGCCAGCGCCAATAGGAGATTCTCAACCAGCGAGCGACGGACAATCCTGCTTCGGCTCGCGCCGAGCGCGGCGCAGACGGCGGCCTCCCGTCGGCGTGCCGTCGCCTTGGCCAGCGAGAGGCCGGCCAGGTTCGCGCATGCGATCAGCAAGACGGTCGCCACGATGGCTTGCAGCGCAAGTACGGGCCGGGCCACCTGTGCGCGCTCTATGCCGGCCCCGACGCTGCCGTCCTGCACCACAATGCCCGAATTGAACAGTTGCGTCTTCGACTGAGCGAGGATGCTGGCCAGAGTCGCGGTCAGGGGCCCCTGCACCTGCGCGTCGGTCACGCCCGGTGCAAGGCGAGCCATGACTTCCACCCACCAGTTGTCGTAAGACTCCAGCGAATAGTCCGGCGCCACCTTCGGCTGTGTCGACATCGGGACATAGACATCGGCTGCGTCGCCGATCAGCGGTCCCACGTACTCGCGAGGCAGGACTCCGACGATGGCACAACTGAGTCCATTGACCACAAGGGTCCGGCCGAGCACGTCGGGATCGAGTCCCAGGTTCCGCTCCCAGAAGCGATTTGTGACCACGGCCACCGGTTCGGCTCCCCTCCGGTCATCCTCCGGTGTAAGGGTCCTTCCCATTCGCGTCGCGGCGCCGTAGGCCTGGAAGAAATTCCCCGTCACCATCAACCCATCCGTCGCATTTGCGCCCTCGCGGCTTTGGACGGTGAGGCCGTAGAGCCGAAAGAACGCGAAGACATCGGCTTTCCCCGCGAGCCGGTCGCGAAACTCTCGGTAGCCGGGATAGCAGAACACGTCGGAGTATGTCCCATCCGTGCCCCACTTGGCCGTACTTCCCGTAAAGCTGCTCAGATTACAGCCGGTGGCCGTCCAGTTGATCACTCTCAGTTGACGCGCGTCACGCACCGGCAACGACCGCAGGAGAATGCCGTTGAGGATGCTGAAGATCGCCGTGTTGGCGCCGATGCCGAGAGCCAGCGACAACATCGCCACGACGGTGAAGCCTGGACTCTTCATTAACATTCGAACGCCGTATCGTATGTCGTGCCAAATACCCATGTCATTCATCCTTCGAACGTGGCCTCGTCTCCTATTCGCACCTGAGCGCCGTCATCGGATCGACCTTCGCCGCCCGGCGGGCGGGGATGTAGCTGGCCAGCAGAGCCACGCCCGCCAGGGCCAGCGACACGAACGCGAACGTCAGCGGGTCCGTGCGCGTCACCCCATAGAGGAAACTGGAGATCATCCGCGTCAGGAACACCGCCCCGGCCAGACCGAGAACGATGCCGATCATACTGAGTCTGAGGCCGCGTTCCACGATCGCCCGCAGGACGTCGGCCGGCGATCCGCCCAGGGCCATCCGAATCCCGATCTCGCGCGTCTGCTGTGTCGTGCTGTACTGCAGCAGGCCGTAGATGCCGATCGTCGCCATCGCCAGCGCGATGCCGGCGAAGATCCCCAGCAGGATCATGACGAAGCGCCGCGGCGCCAGCATGTCCGACAGCGTCGCTTCGAACGGCTCGATCGTCCCGATCACATGGTCGTTCTCCAATTGGGCGACAATCTCTCGAATGGCGGGCGCCAGGCGCATCGGGTCGCCGACCGTTCGCACCAGGACAA
>JBDKUU010000778.1:0-4941 GCA_039679525.1 Phycisphaerales bacterium
CCGCTCGACGGATCGGAGCCGATGTAGCGACCAAAGTGATTCTGCTGCATCAGCTTGATCGTGAGGTACCCCTGGTTGTTGAGCACGAAGACGATCAGCGGCAGCTTGTTGTGCACGACCGTCTGGAGTTCCTGGATGTTCATCTGGAGGCCGCCGTCGCCGGTGATGAGGATGGTCTTGCGCCGGCCCTGGGCGAAGCACGCCCCGATTGCGCCGGGAAGTCCGAATCCCATCGACGAGAAGCCGCTGGAGGTGAACAGCCGCTGGCCGGCCTTGGTCCGGAACGTCTGCATCGTGCAGGTGAAGCTGGTCCCCATGTCTGTGACCACGACCGCATCGGAACCGAGCTTTTCCGAAAGCCGGTCCACGAAGTGGAACGAATTCACCTTGTCTCGGTTGTCCCGGTACTCGGGCAGACAGACCGGGTACTTTTCCTTCCAGTTCCTGCACCGAGTCCGCCATTCGTCGATCGCCAACACTGTGCCGACGGCCGCGACCTTTGCCAGCAGGGACGTCAGGAATTGTCCCGCGTCAGCGCAAATCGGCAGATCGGGCCGCAGCGACGGCTTCTTCAGTTCGATCTCGTCGATGTCGACCATGATCTTCTTGGCCGCACGGGCGAAGAGCTTGTAGTTGTAGCCCACCTGGGGGATCGACATCCGCGAGCCGACGATCAGGACGAGGTCGGCGTTCTGAACCGCGAAATTGCCCGCCCGATCGCCCATGATGCCGCTGCGGCCGACGTAGTTTTCATCGGCCGTCGGAATGATGTCCGATGTGGTCCAGGACGACACGCAGGGAATCCGCAGTCGCTGAACCAGGTCGCGAAGCGAATCTTCCGCCCCGGCGAGCCTGACGCCGTAGCCGAAGATCAGGACCGGGCGTTTCGCCTGCGACAGCATCTCGACGCACTGTCCGACGAGCCCGTTCAGTACATACTCGGTGCAAGGCTGCGAAGGGCTCTCCGGCGTGTAGCCGCGAAGCTCTTCAGGGTTGACGAGCTTGTTCTGGACATCGAGTGGGATGTCGATCCAGACCGGGCCGGGCCGGCCGGTCGTTGCCAGGTGGCAGGCCTTCTCCACGTGGTAGCGGATCGTATCGGGATCGGTGATCGTCACGGCGTACTTCGTGATCGGCCGGACGACGTCGATGATGTTGCCTTCCTGAATGCCGAATTGCCGCAGGCCGGTGCCGCCGATCAGCGTGTCGCGCGTGACCTGGCCCGAGACGAAGATGGTAGGGATCGAATCGACCCAGGCCCCGTAGACGCCCGTGATGGCGTTGGTCCCGCCGGGTCCCGATGTCACGAGCGTCGCGCCGGGCACGCCGCTGATGCGGGCGTACCCCTCGGCGGCCATCGCCGCGGCCTGCTCGTGGTGCGTCGCGATGTACTCCAGGCGGTCGCTGCCGCCGAAGGAATCGACCAGATGCATCGCCCCGCCGCCGCAGACGCCGAAGACGTGCCGCACGCCCAGGTCGGCGATGGTCGACGCGATGTAGTCGGAGATCTTCACCACCTTCTTTTCCTGCTCGATGGTCAGCACGGTGACTCCCTCGAAATCCTCGCCTTTGGTGTTCTCTTGAAACTCCGCAAACGAAGCGACCCGCCCAACCTCCATGAAGGGGTTGACGTACGTCTTGGAGGCATCCCGGCCGATCACCGCCACGAGCGACTCCGGCGAGGGGCAGTTGCGATCCTTTCGGACAAGCCCCTTGCGAACCGTAAAGGCCAGGTTCTGGAACGTCCGCCGCAGGTGCGTCTCCCCTTCTTCCGGCTCATGGAGCCTGAGGATCTCCGTGGGATGAGGCACCATGTGGTCGGCGCCCTCATACATCGCGCCGGCCCGGCCGTAGGCGTCGCTCATTCGACACAGGTCTTCTTTCAGCGGAGGCGACTCGATCTCCATCACCCAGATGCCGTTCTCGGACACCGGATCGATGGGCAGGTCGTTCGCGGCCTCGGTCGAGTGGAACGCGCCGGCTTCGATATTGACCACGCCCATCCGGCCGAGCGGAATGCTCCCCTCCAGATGGTGGAACCTCGCGTCGCCGGAGAGCAGGATCAGACCCGTCCGCTTGCGCGGATGACAATGCATCGAGGTCTTTCGCTTGCGAACGATCTGGAGCAGCCAGATCGCGACGTGCTCGTTCTCGAAGACCAGGTACTCGTACCCCCAGGGTTTCTTGACGATCACGTCCTCGTAGGGTGTGCCGTGCACACCATTTTTCGTTTCATATGAAGAATCGGTGTGCACGGCACACCCTACGGCCCCTGGCGTCTGTCCGTTGTGCCGCTCATCGGCGATCTTTCTCGTGACTGTGTGAATCATGGTCAGCTCTTGAGGGCCGCGACGACCGCCTTCATGAATTCGCCGTTGTTCTTGTAGTGCGGGGCGGAAATCAGATTGCCGTCGATGACCAGCTCCTTATCCTGGTACAGAGCCCCGGCGTTCTTGAGGTCATCCGCGATCGACATGTATCCGGTGACCTTGCGTCCCTTGGCCACGCCGGCCGAGATGAGAATCCACGGCCCGTGGCAGATCGCCGCCACCAGCTTGCCGGCCTCGTTCATCTCGCGAACGAACCGCAGCACCTCGGGCCGGATGCGGAGCCGGTCGGGCGACTCGAATCCGCCGGGCAGGATGACGCAGTCGAATTCCGACGCCTTGAGGTTGTCCGTGGACATCGTCGCGCGGGCGGGGACGCCGTACTTGCCTGTCATGTTCTGCCCGCCGGGCGTGGCCACGTCCAGGTGAAAGCCTTCTTCCAACACCCTGTAGTATGGGTACACGAATTCCTCGTCCTGGAAGTTCTGCGCCACGATGATGACGACTCTTTTCATGCATGCCTCCTGCGGCTGGATAGTTCTTCGATAGCCCGAGACAGACCCCTCAAATCGGCGATGCGAACCACATCCCTTTCGCTCCAGTCCATGACGCCGGACGCGCGGCCGATGAAATCGATGCCGGCCTCGATCGCGGCCTGGTAATCGTTCTGCGAATCGCCCACATATACGCTGTCGCGACGTTCCCATCTCTCGCGAGCCAGCAGTTCGATCAGGTTCTCGCCCTTCTCCTTGGGCGAGCCGAGGATCGCCCGGAAGTACTTCTCGATCCCCCGAGCCCGGCACACCTGGCGAAGCTCATCCTGATCCGAGCCGGAAACGACGGCGAACTCGAACCGGCCGTTATTCCCGGCGAGAAACTCCAGCGAGCCCGCCACCGGCTGGGCCTCGATCACCTTCTCTTTGACGATCTCCGAGTACCGACCCGCCAGGGCCGCGACCTCGTCCTCGGACACCGGCCGGCGTAGGATATTCTCGTACAGATGCCGGATCTTGCCGTAGCGGGACAGGCCGCCGTTGGCCCGCACGAAGTCCATGAACCGCGTCATCACGCCCTCCGGGAGGTCCCGGAAGAGCTCCGTGAAGCCCTGAAACCGGATCTCGTTGGTCTCGGCCAGGACTCCGTCGAAATCGAAGATGACATAACGGTATTCCATGACAGTCGCTAAATGAAATTCACGTGCGGATGCGGGTGCTTCAATTCCCAAAGGTATCGGTTCACTTCGTCCATGCGGCAGCCCACCCGGCACGAAGAAACGTCCAGCTTCTCCATGCACCAGCGCAAAGAATCTATGCGCCGCTGCCCCTGCCAGATCTCGGCGAACGTGCTGGTCTCGATGTTCCCATAGAGGAACCGCTCGTCGCCCAGGTACACGCTGCAACCCCAGATGTTGCCGCCGGCGTCCAGGTACGACCAGAACGGCAAGGCCAGGCAGCAGCGGTACGGCCGGGCCGCCGAATCCCACTTCTGCATGGCGTTGCGGCGGAAGATCACGTTGAAACCGGGAGTGCGGACTTGATCGAGCTGCTCCGCCAGGTCGTCGCACTCGCTGTAGGACACGCTCTCGAACGTGCGATGAATGCTCTGCGGATGCTGCGAATAGGGCTTTACGACCAGATAGTCCATGCCCACGTCGCGGCATCGTTCGGCAAGGCTTACCACCTCGTGCCGGTTGTCCGGCAGCAGGAGAAGCTGTGCCCCGAGCGTGCAGGAAGTCCCCTGCTTCGTCCGAATGGCGACCGCCTGCTCGATGTTCGCGAAGAGCTTGCCGAAATCCTCGGGCCGCGTGCCGTGGATCGCCGCGTGGGTCTCGGGCGTCCCGGCGTCGATGCTGATCTTGATCCAGGACGTCACGCCCAGAATCCGCTCGACCAACTCGGGACGCATCAGCACGCCGTTGGTCGTCAACGCGACGTCGATCCCGGCCTGCTCCTTGGCGTGCAGGATGATCTCGACCATGCGGCGGTGCAGGAAGGGCTCCCCCTCGCCCGCGAACATGACGCTCTTGAGGCCGAGCGTCCCCATCTCGGTCAGGCGCGTCTTGAGCAGATCGGCGTCGAGGAACCGCGGCTTGTAGCCCATGAAATCCAGGCCGCAGAAGACGCAGCGATGGTTGCACGACCCGGCGGGCGAGATCTCCATGTAGATGGGGTAAACCATCTCGCCCTTGAGCCACTCGTTCACGCGATCCACGTGGAAAAGGAGCTTATGATGATCGATCCGCAGACCGGCAGCACTCACTGACGATTGATGATTGATGATTGATGATTCGGCCACGCCAGCCTCTTCCAATAATCCATTATCCATTATCGATAATCAATCCTTGCACAAAGACACCTGATCCATCCAGTAGTGCAGGATCGCGGCGTGGCCGGTCTCGGCCATGCCGTAGGTGTTGGCGGGCAGCCAGAAGTTCAGCGTGCCCAACTGCCGCAGCGAGTTGGTCGACAACATCGCGGTGAGGGTGACCAGCGTCGCCTCGCGCGACACCGCGAACTCCGCGGCCTTGACCACGTTCGGGGAATTGCCCGAGCTGCTGATCGCGACGACCATGTCGCCCGGCTTGAGCCTTCTGCGAAGCGGGGCCAGAAAGACC
>JBDKUU010000779.1:0-2685 GCA_039679525.1 Phycisphaerales bacterium
GCGGCGGGCGTGTGAGGGAGGTTTTTCGCTTTGGGCCAGAGGCATGATAGACAAGATGAAGACTTCGCCTAGACCGCGGGATCGTCCAGACCGCCGAATCGGGCTCTGCCGGCCTGAACGATCCCACGGTCTTGTCGAGATCCCCGATTTATCTATCATGCTACTGGTGTAAAGCGCAAAACCTCGGGGGTCCGGGGGCAGCGCCCCTGTCTCCTGGAGGTCCGCATCAAGAACCTCTCGTCGCCGATGGACCGTCTCTCCGAATTCCAGCGTCTTTTTCTCTTGACTTGGGATTACAGATGTAATAGGCTTGGAGACTACGACACCTTTGGATTGCTTGAGAGTGAGCTTGCGATGAGACTGCCCAGGATTTCGGACGCCGAGTGGATGGTGATGCAGGTGCTTTGGACTGAACCGGGACTGACGGCCGACGAGGTGATCGATCGGCTGCGGGGCAAAGCGGCCTGGAGCGCCCGCACGATTCGCACCCTCATCAACCGCCTGCTCCGGAAGAAGGCCCTCGGCTACGAAAAAGAGGGCCGCAAGTACCGCTATCGGCCCGCCGTCAGCCAGGAGCAATGCGTCAGGGAGGAGCGGCGGTCTTTCATTCAGCGGGTCTATGGCGGCACGGTGACTCCCATGCTGGCCGCGTTCATCGAGGAGGCTCGACTCTCGCCGGAGGAAATCGAAGAACTCAAGCGAATGCTCGATCGGAAGGGAACGACGTAGGCGATGGATTCTCTGGCGACGAGTCTGCTGCCATTCTGTGTTTGGCTGCTGCGCACGACGTGCCAGGCAAGCCTGCTGATCGGTCTGGTCGTCGCGATCCACAAGACGCTGGGCCGACGGCTGGGCGCGAGGGGACGGTGCTGTCTCTGGCTGGTGGTCCTGGCCCGCATGGCGATGCCCTGGGCGCCTCAGAGCGGAATGAGCGTGCACAACCTGTTGCCTCTGTCGCCCTTGGAGGAGGTCCTGGCGTCCGAGCCCCCACAGGCGAACGAGACGTCTCGAGTCTCAGCGTCGGCCCGGGATCCCGAAGTCGAGGCATCCGGCGAAGCATCGCAGTTCGGGCCGACCTCCTGGCGTCTGAGGACGACGTCCGTCGTTCTCGCATCGGCCGTATGGCTGGCCGGAACGTGCCTTCTGGCCGGCTCCATCGCAACAGGGGCGATTCGCGTGAGGCGAGCCCTCCGAAGCGCCCGGCCCATCACGGACGACTGGGTCCTCGACCTGCTGGATGACTGCAAACGCCTGATCGGAACGAATGCCGACGTACGAGCGGTCGCAATGGATGGGCTCGCCAGCCCCGCTTTGTGCGGACTGAGGCGTCCGCGGCTGCTGCTGCCGGAAGCTGTGTTGGTCCAGAAGGACCGAAACGAGCTTCGCCACATCATGCTGCACGAGCTGGCCCATCTCAAGCGCCACGATATCCTCCTCGGCCACGTCGCAGGCGTCCTGCACGTTCTGCACTGGTTCAATCCCGTGATCGCATGGGGCCTGCGACGAATGAGGGCGGACATCGAACTCGCCTGCGACGCCATGGCGATGTCGCGTCTCGACCCCGCGGAGGTTCCCGCGTACGGCCGCACGGTGATCCATCAGATCGAGCGGCTGCTCGCGTCGCCGCAGCGGTCGATCCTGCCGGGCCTGTGCGGAGACCGCACCCAGGTCAAACGGAGAATCGCGATGATCTCGGCCTTCGAACAGAACGCCTCCGGCCGGTCTCTCTTGGGGATGGTGGTCATCGCGGGCGTGGTCGCCGCGGGGCTGACGAATGGGATCGCCGGCCCGCTCGTGGAGCCGCCTGCGTCCGCCTGGGACGCGTACGCCCGGCAAGACTTCCCTACGACACATCAGGATCGCCACGCCAATATCCTGAGGTGCTGCCTCCGGAACATGGCGACGGGCAAGTACCTCGTTGTCAAGGGCGGGACGGTCGCGTGCGATGCCGACGAGCCCGGCGAGGCGGGACTGTGGGAGTGCCGTTTTGACGAGGTCACCAACACGGCCGGGGACGTCATGTACTTCTATTCCGTCGCGGCACGCGCCTATCTGGCGTCGGACGAACAGGGCCGGCTCACAGTCACAGCGCGGGAGCCATGCGAAACGACCCGTTGGGGCGTCGTCCCTATTCCGCAAGGGGTCTGGCTTGTGTCGCACAACTGCAAAGATGGATACCTTCGGGCAAACGAGCAGGGGCAGCCGGCGGCGGTGAATTTCGGTCGGGACCCGCGAGGCTGCTGGGACGTTCACTCCGTCTGGCGGGTCAAGACGTCGGATGACCCACGAGCCAATCCACAATGGCAGAGAGAGCATATTCCGGGGCTGAATTGAGACCGCCGTCGGTGGGCGGCCTGCGGATCATCGCCAACGGGTCGGAGGCGAATATGCACGAGAGCATCGCGAAGTGTCTGGTGTTCACGAGCGACGGCCGGGAAACCGCCGAGAGACTGGTTTCATTGCTGAGGGAACAGGGCATCCGCGTGGTACGGTCCCCGCGGGCGGATGAGTGCCTTGGATCGCTCGACGCTCACGGCTGGAGATTCCTGGCGGTCGACGCCACCGGCGAGACAGAAGTGTCTCTCGACGTACTGGCGCGGGCCCGTCAGTCATGGCCCGACCTTCCGGTGCTCGCGATGGTCAACCAGGGCGACACCCACACCGCGGTCCAGGCCATGAAGGCCG
>JBDKUU010000780.1:0-2805 GCA_039679525.1 Phycisphaerales bacterium
CCAGCTTCGTGTCCTTGTAGTATTCGCCCTTGAGGCCGCTGCCGGCCCGCATCGTCGTGAAGCTCCAGACCGCCCCTTTGTGCATCGTTCCATCGTCGTCCGACTCGTCGACCCGCCAATAATAGACCTTCTCGAATTCGAGCAGGCCGGGGTCGAAGGTCGTCTCCGTCCGCGGCGAGCCGCCGGCGGCGTTGTTCACGTCGTCGAAGCTGTCGCCGAAGTAGACGGTATGCTTGACCGCGCTGCGGCCCGCGCTCCAACTCAAATTCGCGTTGGGGTCGATCCACCGGGCGCCGTCGGCCGGCTCGGGGTCCCAGGCCGTCGTCGGACGCAGCAGGAAGGACCAGACGTCGCCCTTCCACGGACTGTTGGGATCGTCCGGATTCACGCCGTCGATTCGCCAGTAGTAGGTCTTGCCCCAGGCCAGATCGTTGACGGCGAACTGAGCCTCCGTCTGGTTGCCCTTGAACGTGCCGTTGGCGCCGTTGTTGACGTCTTCGAAGCTCTCGCCGAAGTACACGTCGCTGGACGTCGCGTAGACTCCCGGCAGCCACAGCAGGGCCGTCGTGGTGGTCGCCAGTTCGGAGCCGTTGGCGGGATTGGGATGCGAGGCCTTCTCCGACGGCAGGACCTCGGCCGCGAGCAGCTCGTTCACCTGGGGCTCCGTCAACGCCCGCGTGAACAGGTAGAACTCGTCCATGATGCCGGTGAACGGCCTGGCGTTGTCGATATTGTACCCGACGCGAGCCCCCGTCCCCCAATCGGCGATCGGCTGGCCCGGCGTGACGTTGGTTTGCGCGCAAACCACGCCGTTGATGTACAAGACTCCCAGGCCCGTCTTATTGTCGTAGGTCCCGGCGTAATGGAGCCACTCATCCCACCCATGGGTGCCCACGCCGTTGAGATTGAATATCTGCGTGGAGCCCGGAGCGCGGAGCAACCATCGAAAGCTGCCGTTGTCGTTGATCTGAGGGTGAACGACCCAGGTGTTGTCGGAGCCCCGGCAACTGAGGATCGCGTGATCCTTGCCCGTCTTGCGGCAATTCACCCAGGCCGCCAGCGTGATCGCGGATTTGGGAATGTCCGACGCGGGATAATGCGGACTGTCCAGATCGAGATAGCTGTAGTGGGTCGGCCCCCACTCGCCGAGGAACTCCGCGGCGCCGTACCATTTGATGCCGCTGGGACATCCCGAGACATCGCCGCACACGGTGCCGTTGTGGCCCCTGCCCGACTCGTCGGGGACGATCGCGCCGACGCTGTCTTAGGAATAGTAGATGACGAGGTTCGGGTCCCTGGGAATCTCCGAAAACGCGCTGCGAGCCAGCCCCAGGAAAACGACGAGAGAAACCAGGCAAACCAATTTCCTGCACATGATGCCCCTCCGGAAAAACAACCAGACCGCCGTGTTCAACTGAAAACGTCTATCGTCCACATCGCCGGGGTGGAGAACGAGATTCGACCGGCGAATGAGTGCCTCGTACGTCTTGTGAAACCTTTGTGTCCGGATCGCTTTGTCAGAGTGCCCACGGCGTCGTCCGCGATACCGACGCCTGACGCTTCTGTGGACGTTTCTACTCGATTTTTCACAGGGCCGCAAGACAAATCCTACAACGAAACAGAAGATTCATCGATCCGAGCAGACGACTGACGACAGACCAGGAATTCCCGTACGCCGGCCGTGCAATTCAAGGCGTAGAAGCATGCAAGTTCGATAGGAGCGACAAATGACTCAGTTGGCTGAAAAACAATGCGTGCCCTGTCGCGGGGGAGTCGAGCCGCTCAAGGGCGAGGCAGTCCGACAGTTGGAGAAGGAACTGGAGCCCGGCTGGCGGGTCGTGGACGAGCACCATCTGGAGCGAGAGTTCAAATTCAAGGACTTCCGCGAGGCACTGGAGTTCGTCAACGAAGTCGGAGAGCTGGCGGAGTCGGAGAACCACCACCCGGACATCCAGCTCAGTTACGGCAAGGTCGTCATTCAACTCTGGACCCACAAGATCGACGGCCTGCACGAAAACGACTTCATCCTGGCCGCCAAGATCGACGCTCTCACGGCCGTATCCGTGAAAGAGCCCTGACATATGCCGAATCGCGGGTAACGTGTTTGTAGTGCGCCCGTAAGGGCATATCGGAGGCAGTTTGAAGTTTGAAGCGTCAAGTTGGAAGCAAGAGCGGATGCATCTCCGGCTTTCTCCCTTCCGGCTTCAAACTTGAAACTTCACACTTCCAACTCGTCAAGATAACGCCTTGCGGCGTCACTTCGAACCAGGCCCGCCGTCCCGTTTGAACACCCATCGGTCGCACGAACTCCGGACGCCCGAGAACTTGCACAGGCGCCCTCGGGTAATCCCCTACGACTGGACAGGGATTTCCCTTGACGTGTCTGGAGGCATCGGATAGAATAATCTAGATTCTAGGGAGGGAGCGACTCGACGAGGCCCATTCGAGTCTGTGATGCCGACAGCGACGTTCGCCGCCGTCGCAGAACGCAGGGACGGGCCGCCAATCATCTGTATCTCGGGTTTCAGAGATCCGGGGGGCCTTTCGTTTCATCGAAACACGGATCGAAAAGGAGGAGAGCAAGTGCGAGAATTCATCATTGCAGGCATCATCGCGTCGTTCACTGTCTCTGTCCAGGCGAGTGGGACTCTGTATTTCAGCGAAGATCGCAATTCCAACGGGCTCTACACCCTCAACCCGACGACGGGCGCCGCCACGCACCTCGGAGCCTCCGGGGCCTGGGGCGACACTGTCGGTCTGGCCGAGAGCGGCTCGCCGGATGTGCTCTATGGCTCCCATCCGTTC
>JBDKUU010000781.1:0-12425 GCA_039679525.1 Phycisphaerales bacterium
CGCCGTGCAGTTGACAGCCACCGCCTGCGTCTGACGGATACCGGCGGAGGTGATGACAAGCGCCTCGATTTCGCACGGTCCGAAGGGCAGCTCCACGCGGCCGCTCCACATCTGACCACTGGGCCGCAGACTCAACCAGGGCCCGCGATTCACCCGCGCGCACGCCTGGGCCACTTTCTCGGCAGAAACAACCACCTGGGTCTCGGCCAGTTGGATCTCGGCGCCGCCGGCGGGACTGATGATCGTGCACACGGGCCGCTCGCCCTCGACATTCACGCGGCGCGTCTCCTCGGCCTGCAAGCCCCCAGAATCGGTGACTCGGAATCGAACAGTATGAGAGCCCGGCTGGAGATTCGCGATCCCCTCGAAACCGTTTTTCGTGTTGTACAGGGGCTTGGCCATGCCTCCGTCGACAGACACGTCCACCCCGATGATGCCCGCTTCATCCACCGCGGTCGCCAGCAGGCTCACGGCTTCATCCGTCGTCAGGTCCCGTTCGGGCTTGAACACCGTCAACATCGGCGGCGCATCGTCGCCCGGGACCACCACGCCCACGATGGCGGCGTTGTTCTTGCGATTGGACTCGCCGACCCGATTGTCCGGATCGGCGACGATGCGAAGGCTCCGGTTGCCCGGCGCGGCGGGCCAGACGAACTCAAACGGCGAATCGGTCATCATGCCGGGCGAGGCGATGGTCTGACGCATCAGCTCTGTGCCTTCGGTCCCGGGAATGGCCAGGAACAGGGCCACTTCGATCCGGCCGCTCGATCCGGCCCCCAGGTTGCGGACCGTCCCAACGATACGCACGAGATCGCCGGTCTTGAGCTTGTCCCTGGGCGACAACTCCAGATCTTCCGAAGAGATGCTGTAGTCAGGCCCATCGGTTGAGAAATCCTTGTCGCTGTCGAAGAGGCGATTGACCGCATCCTCGCGCGATGTGCCGATCCCATAGGCGTCGGTGCCCAACAAGCGGGTCTTGACCTGGAAATCGCTCGAAATGGCGTAATGAGCGAAGTTGCGGAAATGGGAGTTGATTTCCAACTGGTTCTCGCCGCCGCCCCAGGTGAGCGCCGAGGGGGCCAGCGGGAACCGGTAGTTGCCTTCGGGAATCGTCTGTTTGAGCTGTCCGACGATCTTGTCGTTGACGACCAGGTCGACATCGTGCGGCTCGTACTGAGACCGATACTGCGGAATGGTGAAATTCATCTCCAGCCAGGCGTCGAGCAGGTTCGTGGCCTGCCAGCCATCCTCGCCGAGGACGGAGGAATGATCGATCTCCCCGTCGAGGCCCACGTCGGCCTGGGCGAAGTCCACCTCTCCGTCGCCGTCCGTGTCGCGGCCGAACCATCGGGTTTGGTTCAACTCATCCGTCACGGTCCAGCGGTCGGGCTTGCCGTCGCGGTCCGTGTCCTGCGGGTCGGTTCGCGCAGACCAGTCCACAGTCTTGGGGCTCAGGTACTGTCCGACGAGCCGCCGGGCCGCCCGCACCGCGCTATCAACGCTTTCCGGCTCGCCCGTCACGGGGTCGAGTCCCGCGGTCATGTCGATGCGATACACCTGCTCGCCGGGTTTGAGGCGACCTTCGTAACGGATCGACGCGGTCTGGCCGATGGAGGTCGCCTGGATCTCATCCTCGCAGCCTGTGAATCCATCGTGGACTTTCGGATACACGTTGAACCGCATTCGCTGACCGGCCTGCATCATGCCGTGCCGGACCTCGGGCGAGATGCGGACGCTGTCCTTGGCCCCGACGACGTTCACGTCGGTCAGCATGTCGCCTTTGTTGAACAGCTCGTACGTCCGCCCCAGCCCCGCCTCGTCCTTCGGCGTCAGATCGATCCACTCCAGATCGACCTTGGGCAGCTTGACCAGGACCTCGACTGCGGCCTGATCCGAGTATCCATCTTCAGATTCGATATAGATCGGCAGTTCATGACGTTCCTTGACCACGTCCTGGGCGCTGAAGCCCAGAGTGAAGGCGCGTTGCTCGCCCGGCCCCAATTCGACCGGCCGGCCCTTCTCGCCGTCGCCGACGAAAGCCACCAGCAGGTTGCTGTTTCGTGGCTGATCGCAGCGCAGACGCACCACTCGCTTCTCCTCCGCGTGGTTACGGACAGCGACGGCGATCTTCTGATCGTAGTCGCGCCGGATCGTCCCGCCGTAGCGAGGCTGCGTAAAGGCCAGGCCCTTGACCCGGGTGACCTCGCGGACAGGTCCCGGCTCGGCGCCGCCCAGCGGCTGATATTCGTAGGTCTTTCCCGCTTCGAGATCGGCGATGCGTACAAGACGCGATCGAGCGTTCTGCCCGACGACTTCCTTCCAGGGGGCGTCCGTCGTTCCGTCGCCTTTGAGCCGGTAGCGGACCTTGGCCAATCCGAACGCGCTGCCGTCCCAGGAGACGACGACGTCGTTGCCCGTGACGACCGCTCCCTCGGCGGGCAACAGGTTGAAGTAGTCGGACACCTGGACCTTTCGCGTCGAGGTCTGCTGCTTGCCGGAGGCGTCGGTCGCCACCGCAACGAGGGTGCACTCGCCGCCGGCCAGCGTCTGCCAGGGGACCTCGAATTCGAAGGGCAGCGTGTAGTCGGCGCCCACGTGGCGACCGTTGGCCTGGAGGTCCACCTGACGAATCGTCTTGCCTTCATAGCTGACGGCGGTCACCCGAACGGGCGCCATGCCGTCGACTAACTCGCCTTCTCCCGGCGTGGCGATGAGAACCCGGAGACCTTCCCGCACCGGCTGGCCGGTCGCCTGGACCCAGAACTCGCCGCGGGCGCCGGCCGAACCCGAGGCGCCCCACGCCGTCACTCGGTACAGGCCTTGGGCCGGGAATTCCACCGTTTGCGGCTGCCCCTGTCCGATCGTGCCATCCGGGTTGCCGTCGGCGTTGATGTCCAGGGACACCGAGGGCAGTGACGTAACCCCGCTCGCCGCCGCGAGGGCAAAGGTGACTTTCGTCGGCCGGATTGGGTCCACGGTCCAGCTCACGGCGGCCGAGGCCAGGGAGTAGCTTCGCGGAGCGACCATGATCCAGTCGGGTTGGATGTTCTCGCCGTTGTTGCCCCATTCGGTAACAGTAACCTCCAATTCCACGGGCCCTTCGGTCACGAAATCGTGCCGACCGACGTTGCCGATGTAGGTGTTGCCTCGCACGAGGACCGTCCCGGTCCGCGTATCCGTTCCGACGATGGTGCTCTCCAGCGGTCCGCCGATGAAGCACGCGTACTCGCCCTTGGCCGGGATACTCACGCGGAATCGCTCCACATCGCCAACCTGCTCGATGCCGCAGGGGCGGGCCTCCCCCATTTTCAAAGGTATCGCCGGACTCTTGGCCACCTCGGCGGTCTCTCCCGGCACGGCCCGCTGAAGCGTGGCTTTCATCGCGTAATCCCAGGAGGCCTCGTCATTGTTGCCCCACGAAGTGACTTGCAGGAAGTACACGCCGGGCTGCACGTTCCAGTTGGCCTGGCTTTGCGTGTTCCAGTACGCGTTCAGCGCCGGGGGCGATTTCCCCTCGGCATCGACGAGCGTCACGCTTAGCTCAGGACGAGCGTCGATCCAGACGTTGAGCAGCCCCGGCTGGTCCACGACGAACTGGTACCAATCCTGGTCGCCTGTCGGAAGAATGTTGTCCCGCACCATGGTCCCCAATTCGATGGGTGTGGCGGTCTTGCGGTCGTCGTTGTCCTGGAGCCGCTCCAGCTCTCCGGCCGGATCGAACCACGTGCGCAACTCGTACGGGAAGGGAGACCAGCCATTGTCGTTCCATTCGGTCGCCAGCACATAGACCGTCGCCGGTCCGGTGAACGGATACGTCATTTGACTGGGCGAGCCGGCGTAGGAACTGGAGGATTGCAGGATGGTCCCCCGACTGTCCACCACGTGAATGGTCAGCTCGGTAGTCCCCTGCTGAAAGACGTGCAGCGTGCCCTTGCAGGGAATCGAGACGGTATACAGATCGCGGTCGCCGATGGGATTGATGGAGGCGTACGTGCGGGCATAGAGAGGCAAGTGGCGGACCGCGGACGGACGCGTCCCCGGCCGAAAGACCGGGTCGTCCACGCCGTCGTCGGTCGCGAACAGGACGCGGAAATCGTAGGGGTCCAGAGAGCAGCCGTTGTTGTTCCATTCGGTCACCACAATGCGATAGTCGCCCGCCGCGAACTGCCACTCCTCGGACCCGCCCGAGCCGGCATAGAAGTTCAGGACGGCGCATGCCTTGTCGTTCTTGTCGAAGATCGACACCGTGCGTTCCACGTTGGGCGTGTTGACGGACTCCAGACGCAGGCAGCCGGCCCGGTCCAGGTGAAGGGCGAACTGATCGGCGTCGCCCACCGGAAAGAGGATCCCCCGCATGTGCTGACCGACCTGGATGGGCTTGGCTTCCGGGGCGGAGTTGTTGGATTCGAGCGGGTCCGCGGCGGTCTCGGCCGTCAGGCTCATGAGGACCTCGGCGTCGGAAGCGCCGTTCATGCCCCATTCCGTCACGCGAATCGCATACCGGCCTGCGGGCAGATCGTATACCCCTTCCGCGGTCGAACCGTTGTACTTGGCAAGAGAGGCCAGCGTTTGGGCCGCCGAGTCGAAGAGTGTCGCCATGATGTCGATCGGACAGTTGTTGAACGCCAGCCGCACGCGGGCCGGCTCGCGAAGCTCGAACGCGAACCAGTCCTCATCGGTGGCCTTGTTGATCTTGAGCGAGGCGGACTGCCCCGGAATCAGCCGCTGGGCTTCTTCCCGGGATTCGTTGGAGGCCGGT
The DNA here is from genome assembly GCA_039679525.1 of Phycisphaerales bacterium. Classification (GTDB taxonomy): domain Bacteria; phylum Planctomycetota; class Phycisphaerae; order Sedimentisphaerales; family Anaerobacaceae; genus PLanc-01. The sequence continues at coordinate 4,760 of JBDKUU010000781.1, forward strand.
TCAGGCACGACCTTCTGCGGGTCGAGCGACACGGGCAGCCGGCCCTTGTCGACCAGGCGAACGGACTGGAGTCCGGCGACATACCCCGGCGCCTGTACGCGAACCACGGCCTCGGCTCGGTGCGTGACGGGAAGGGACTTGTCCTGGGCCACCGGGTTCACCACGCCCAGACGAAGCCCCGAGAAAGCCGCGACGCCGCCGGCATCGGTCCTCGCCGAGCCGATCCGGGCCAGAGGATAGACCTCCCAGAGCTCGACGTCGGCATTGGGCAGCGGCTTGCCGCCCTCGCCCGTCACGGCGACGGCGCAGGAAATGGCTTGAGCGACGGCCTTCAGTCTGAACTCCACAGGTTTTTCCGTCGCCTTGTGCTCGAAATCCTGATCCAGGCCGGCGTATCCGGCCGCGTCGACCGTCAGATGGTACAGCCCCTCCGGGACGGGAATCGTGGCGACGTTCCCGGCGCTGTCGGTTGCGAACACCATCGGCCCCTGCAAGGCGGCCGAGACCGCTTTCGGGACCATGTGGATGCGAGCACATCCGACGGACTCGCCGCTGGTATCTTCGATGAAGCGGAGCTTCAATGGAGACAGCACCTCGGGCGCCAGCGTGATCGTTCGGGGGACTCGCTCGCCGTTCTCCAGCTTGACTGTTTCGCGGTATTCCGAATGACCCGGTTGACGGGTCCATATGTCGTACGTGCCGGCAGGCAAACCGTCGAAAACCACCTTGCCCGTCTCGTCCGTGATCGCCATCCGTCCCCCCACGTGGAGGGTCACGCCGCCGATCGGACGGGCGTTGGCCGTGGAAACCACCTGGATCGTCAGGGGGCCCGGCAACTCCTCGGCCCCCTGAACCGCCGGCAGAAGACTGGACAGCACTGCGATGAGCGAGATTCCGACACACACGGAGCGAGCGGCATTCGTCATAGCTGCATTCCTCGATTTCTGGGACCCTTCACACACAGTCCGTGATAGGTCGTAAGCGTTATGACACCGCACCTCCCGTGATGCGAGAGCGGCAGGACATGCCCGAGACGTGATGCCATATCCGAGCATCCGGAAACACAGGGAAGCGTGACACCCTGCATTGTACCTATATCGGCAGGAACAGGGCTTGGCTGTGAATGATCCTCACGGATGATCCGGCCATGATTCCGGATCGAGGTCAACCTCACCCCTGCCTGCTTGAGAACGGCAATCAAGCGCTCCATGTTGTGGATTTCCGTCAAGCCGAACGTCCACTGCCGGTCGTCGCGAGCGACAACGTAGAGCATGGGATCATTGCGGCCGGCGGCCGATAACGTGGGGCCTGCTGCCCGCGAGGAAGACGCAAACGCAGGATCGGCGACCAGCCGGCTCCCTCGCTCCTACCCTGACCCAAAACCGTGAACGGTTACATTCCGGGTTCGTTCTACGATCAAGCTGTTGAAGGCGATGTGCGAAATCAGGCGCACGCAATGCGCCGGAGCGTCCGCGGAAGGCAGGACTCTCCAACTTGATTGAGACTTGACCGAACCTGCCGGCCGGCGTCCGCGAGGAGATTCTGCGGGTCGCTGGGCTGGACCGGGAGAAGGAGCAGCGTGTTGAGACTCCGTTTGCGATTCATGCGGGCCTTCTCAATGCCGCGCCCTCTGGACGTAGTTGATTATTGACCACGGCTCTGTTCGTTGTCTGTCACCGTAGAACATCGACACAATCTGTCCGGCCGGAGTCATGCGGGGTCGTTGATGGCGAGTACTCGACCCATACGAGGTCATCGCGTTTCTCCTGACGAGAGGGTTTGGGGAGTTGCCTTTCACACTGGGCGTAGCTCTTGGCCATGAGCACCAGGATAACCGGGGTGGTCCTCCTGTCCGCGAGGATCAGGTCGTTGATCCGGCTTATGTCGAGTTCTCGCGATTCGGCGTCTTTGTAGCTCAGGCCGTAGGCGAATTCACCGGCGCGGTTTACAAGGAAGACATCATCTCTCTTCCCAGACCAGCAGACGGCGCCGACGAAACGGTTCTCCGCGATGAAGATCGCATCATGGGGGACGGTGGACATCCAGGTCCGCAGACAGCGATCGGGGGCTTTCTGCGGGGTCAGCGCCGCGGCTGCGATGAAGTGCCAACTGAACATGAACAGCACAGGGCCGGCGCAGAAAAGCGTTAACCGCGTCGTGAGCCGAGACCGGAGGATCGCGGTCCGGCAGAGCAAAGTCCATAGGACAAGTCCCGCAGCCGCGATTCCGCACTTCCACAGAGATACGCCGGCAGGGAGTCCCGGTACGACGCACAAAGCCACAATCAAGGCCAAGAGCAGGAAGCCGGCCCCCAGCAGGAGAATCCACGTTCCGACGACGAACCCCTTCGCATCCCCTTCGCGAAGACATGTGAGCAGTCCGACGGCGATCAGGAACGCCAGCGGCACAAAGCAGGGGAGGATGTATGTGCCCAGCTTGCCACTCGACGCGGAGAACAGCAACAACGGCAACAGAAACCAGCAGAGGGCCAATCGGATCATCGGCTGTCGCCGGTCTGTGTGTCGCAACCCCTGAACAATGGACCCGGCCAGCGGCGTCCAGGGCATCGCTCCGCCGAGGAGGATCGGAATATAGAACCAGACCGGCGCCGGGTGCTGTCCGCCATGAGCCGAGGCGAACCGCTGGACATGTTCCACCCATAAGAAGTACCGCCAGAAATCCGGCTCGCGACGATGAATCGCGATCGCCCATGGGAGCGTGAGGAGAACCGCAGCAATCAGAGGTAGCCAGGACATCCTCAGAAGGGTCTTGAACCGGCCCTCCCAGGCCATGAAAGGCACGATCACAAGAACGGGCACGACGAGGGCAAGGAAGCCCTTTGTCAAGAAGGCCATGCCGCAAGCCACTCCTGTCAGAAGAAGCAGGACTGTTCTTCGATGCGAGGAACTGGACGCAGAGGCCAGGTGGAAACAAACGATCGTCCCCGTGGTGAACAAGGACAACATGCTGTCGAGCACGCTGAAGGTCCCCACCGCCAGGACTTCGAAGGACAACAGGAACACAGTCGCGGCGAGTGTGGGCACATCGGCGTCGTCTGTGAACCGGCGGGCCCACAGAAACAGCAGCAGCGCCGTCAGGCCGACGGAAACCGCAGAAGGCAGTCGCACGGCGAAGGCATTCTGTCCAAAGAGCCACATGGACGCCGCATTCAGCCAGTAGCCCAGAGGAGGCTTTTCGAAGTATCTCAGTCCGTTCAGACGCGGGACGATCCAGTCGCCTGATGCGAGCATCTCCCTGGGGACCTCGCCATAGCGCGCTTCATCCGGGATCACCATGGGACGTATGCCCAACGGAAGGACATAGAGGAACAAGAACACTCCAAGCAGAATCAACGGAGTCGTCAGTCGCATTCCCGCCTCGTCGGAACGTAGGTATAAGGCACTTGGTAGTAGTCGAACAGGTTCCAGGCTCGATGGCCCGTCAGTCTGTCCAGGAGATACGTCATGTTCAATCCGAGGCCAATATACCCGTAGCGGTGCTGGCCGTGAAAGTAATCGTCATCGCCGGAGACGAAGCCCCGCGTGTAGTAGCCCACCTGTAATTCGATGGCTTTCAGAACGGGGCTATCGGTTCTGAGCCAACCATCCATCTTGAAGGCGAGCAGGAACTTCTGGCCGGAGTAGTCGGTGAGGATGTCAAAACGCTCTCCGGTGCGGGCCGCCGGCGAGGGGAACCACTCCCATCGGAAGTCGACCCTCTCTCGGACCGCGGGAAACCGATGGCGCAGATAAGCCATGCCCACGCCGGCGGTGTTCATGACCTCGTCCTGCCAACTGTATCCTTCGCTCTTGCTGAAACCGTCGCCGACTTCGATCAGCGACATCGTCAGCCAACTACTCGCCGCCCCGATCAAGATGGCGTCATTGTCGGAATATCCCCAATCCTGGTAGACGCGGTTGTAGGCGCTGGCAAGGGCATAGCAAGTGAAGAGGTGGCCGAGCTTGTCGGCGCCCCCGTAGGGAGTATGGGGGCCGAACCAGCCCTCATTGGCGGTGTTGAACGAATGGCTGCCGTAATCCCATCCTGCGAAGCCGATGGCCGCGATGGTCGCCACGGTTCCAGCGTTCAACGCAACCACCTTCGTTTCCCGAGGCCAATCGGCGACCGACCACCACGGCGGCTCCTCCGAAGTCTTCTCCTCTTGCTCCTTCGCCGGCGAGAGCAGAAGGCTCGGGCCGGAAATGACAGGCATGGCGTCTATTCCGCTGGGAAGACTCTGCCCTCTCGCCGACGCCTGGACCCCCCAAAGGGTCCATGTGACCGATGCGAGTTGACTCCAGAACAAGGTACGCCCGATTTGATTCCTCATGACAAATTCCGTAAAGCGATTCATGTACGCATTGTGTCGAGATCGATGCAGGCGATGGGCAGAAATACAAAGACGGACAGCCGTGCCCAGAACGCCGAACGGGACCTTTCGACAACGGTGTCATGTCGGCACCTGGCAGGCCACCCATCCCTCGCGTCCGGGGATCGTGGCAGGCTCGATTCGAGCCATCTCCAGGGCCCCGTGATCCGGGAGCAGGGTCCCCAGGGGAACGAAGCGGTGGCCCTGGGAGAGGGCCTTGTGCACAAACTCCTCGAACAGGCGCAGGCAAGCCGACCCTTCGACCTCGGCGTGGATGGTCAGCACGTTCAGTTTACCGGGGCGCAACAGACCGAGGATGTGCTCATTGTAGTTGTCGTTCGACACTCCGTCGCGGCCGATGATCTCGTCGTAGGTGGGCAGCGTGACGGGGATCTGGGGCTGGGACAGCCGGCGTCCGCGCACCAGGGGCCGGAAGATGCCGTCGCCTCTGCAATCACTGTTGTAGCGAAAGACAAACTTCGCCTTCTCCTCGAGAACCAGCTCGTTGCACTTCCAGCCGGGGACGGCGGAACAGACCGGAGGATGGCCCAGGAGATCACAGAGCATTTCGGCTCCCCGATCGAGCGACCGCCAGACGGCCTCGGCGTCCATTCGGTCAATGCGTGCCTGCCATGCGTGATGATCCCAAGCATGAAGCCCCACTTCGTGCCCAGCCTTCGCGGTGTCGTGGATGACTCCGGCGAGCTTCCTGCCGATCACGGGGCCGGGCCAGAACGTTCCTCGCAGAAGGATATCCCAGCCATAAAGGCGCGAGGCCCGTGTCCGCAGCATCTTCCACAGAAAAGCCGGACGCAGAAGCCGCCACAGGTGACGGCCCATGTTGTCCGGCCCCACGCTGAAGAAGAATGTGGCCTTGACGCCGTGACGCGCAAGGACCGCACAGAGATTCGGAACGCCGATCCGAGTCCCTCGAAACGTATCCACGTCGATTCTCAGCCCGATCATCATATGGCGTTCTGCCGAATGGATTCCTTGGGACCCAACGCCGGGACCTCGGCAATCGGGATCGCCGCTCTGCGCATTCGGGCCGCGGCGCCCGTCTCCAGGGTCTGTGCCCGGTCCTCGTCGATCGTGATCTCCCCGGTCCGCACCGCTTCCCGCAGGAAGAAATCGAGGGTTTGCTCGACGGACCGCTCCAAACCGATAATGGGAGTCCAACCCAGGAGCTTCTGGGCATTCCTGATGCTGGGCCGGCGATGCTCCACATCCTGATACCCGGCGCCGTAGTACGAGCCGCTCTCGATCTCCTGCATCCCGGCGAACGGGGGAAACGCGGGACGCAGCGGATGCTTCTCAAATTTCCGCAACAGCATCTGCGCCAGGTCCCGGATGCTGGCTTCGTTGTCCGGATTCCCGATGTTGATGATGCGGCCATCGCAGATGCCGTTCTTGTTCTGAATGATCCGGAACAGACACTCCACGCCCTCGGAGATGTCCGTGAAACAGCGTTTCTGGAGTCCGCCGTCGATGAGCAGAATGGGCGTGCCCTCGACCAGATTGAGGATCAACTGCGTGATCGCACGGGAACTGCCGATCCTCGCCGAGGTCAGGCTGTCGAGCTTGGGGCCGATCCAGTTGAACGGGCGGAACAGAGTGAACTTGAACCCGTCCTTCTGCCCGTAGGCCCAGATGACCCGGTCCAGGAGCTGTTTGCAGCACGAGTAGATCCATCGCTGCATGCGGATCGGTCCGAGGATGAGCCGCGAGTTGTCTTCATCGAATTCCTCGTCGTCGCACATCCCGTACACCTCGGATGTGGACGGGAAGATGATCCGCTTGTTGTACTTGACGCAGTAGCGGACGATGCGGAGATTCTCCTCGAAGTCCAGCTCGAAGACGCCCAGCGGATTACGCGTGTACTCGATGGGAGTGGCGATGGCCACGAGGGGCAGGACGACGTCGCATTTGCGGATATGGTACTCGATCCACTCGCGATGGATGCGGATGTCGCCTTCGTCGAAATGGAACCCGGGCCGTCCGATCAGGTGCTTGATGTAGTTCGAGCGAAGATCCATGCCGTGGACTTCATACTCGCCGCTGTTCAGGAGCCGTTCGCTCAAGGCGCTGCCGATGAAGCCGTTTGCGCCGAGGATCAGGACGCTCTTCTTCCTCGTGGCTCGAACACGGGTGCTCGCATGCGGGCCGAACCTCATGCCCGGCACGAGGTTCAGCTCCCGAGCGAGCTGCGTGCCGGTCATGTAGACGCTGTCCGCGGACTGACCAGCCTCCACGCGAACCGCCCCCTCCCCGCAGGCGACGACCAGCGGAGTCGTTGAGACGATCGTGCCGGGGGCGGGACTATCCTTGCCGGGAGCAACCTCGGAGACTGCCCAGAATAGACACTTCCTGTCCCCCAGATGGCTGAACGCGCCGGGGTAGGGCCGCGTCACCGCCCGGACCAGGTTGCGAATCTGATGGGGCCTGCGCGTCCAGTCGATCTCCCCGTCGGCCGGCCGCCGGCCGCCGAAGTACGTCGCCTCCGCGGCGTCCTGCGGGGTTCGCGGGGCCGTGCCGTTCTTGATTCGAGGCAGGACCGCGTCCAGCAACTCCCCGGACGCCTTCGCCAGCTTCTCCAGCAGGCTCCTGGCGGTGTCGTCGTCCAGAATGGCCACGCTCTTCTGGGCGATGACGTCGCCCGCGTCGGGAGCGGCCGTCATGTGATGCAAGGTCACGCCGGTTTCCGTCTCCCCATGGATCAAGACCCAGTTCACCGGGCACCGTCCGCGATACTTCGGCAGCAGCGAACCGTGCAGATTGAAGCAGCCGGCCGTCGGGATCTCGAGCAACGCGGGTTTGATCATGCGGCGGTAGTAGAATGAGAACAGGACGTCCGGAGCCATGTCCCGGACCCGACGGACCCACAGCGGATGGTTGATGTCTTCCGGTGCGAAGACCGGAATTCCGTGGGCCGCTGCGGTTTCCGCCACGGAGTGGAACCACCGATTCTCCTGCGGATCGTCCACGTGCGTGAAGACCGCGGCGATTTCGATGCCGTTTCTGAGCAACGTCTCGATGCCGACGCAGCCGATGTCGTGATAAGCCAGGACTACAGCTTTCATGGTAGAGCCTCCAGTTTCGACGGGGCGGGTTCGCTGCATTCTCGCGATTCCCGCCGGCGAATGACCTCACGGACGAAATAGCGGGGCCGAGCCCGCACGTCATGATAGATGCGGCCGATGTACTCTCCGAGCAGTCCCATCCCGACGAACTGGGCGCCGATGAAAATGAACAGGAGCGCAAAAAGAGTGAAAACGCCTTCGGCCGCCCACTGCGCGC
>JBDKUU010000782.1:0-4231 GCA_039679525.1 Phycisphaerales bacterium
GACCGAAAGAGGTGGACGCGCTCTTCCAGTGGCCGTTCGGTAAGTCGCTGCGACTGGCGCGGCAAGGCAAAATGCCACACGTCGTCCTGCCTGACGGTACTATCCGATTCCGGCTCGTGGACATCATCCGATTGGGTGCAGGCGATGCCACTATCCCGCCCACCGGGGAGGCATCGAATGCCTGAGACCCCCATAGCCCCCGAACCCCTGACGCTGGACGCCGCGGCGGCCGCCCGGCTGATCGGCGTGAGCCGGAGCACATTCCTCAGAATGGACTCGAAAGGGCAAGTCGGACCAAAGTCGCTGCGATTGTCGCGCCGGCGAGTCTGGATTCGTTCGGAGCTGGTAGCGTGGATCGAGACCGGGCGGGGATGCTCGCGAGTGCAGTGGCTGGCGACGAGAGAGAGGGCCGCATGACAGACACAGCCCTCCTCTTCGATGTCCTTCACGACCAACGGACCAAGATCCTGCCGGTGGCCGCCAAGCTGGTGCTCGTCTACCTCGCTTGGCGGCAGGGCGACAATGGCGAGGCATGGCCGGCGATAGCTACGATGGCTGACGATCTTGGCCTCGCCAAGCACACGGTTCTTGATTCTGTGAATCGGCTGTGTGAGTCAGGACTGATCGTGAAGACACCCGGTCAAGCAGGCCGTGGGCATAGTCACAGATATGCCCTCACGGCGGCCAATAGGTGCAATGACGACACCTTTTCCGGCGATGAAAAAGGTGCAGAGAATGCACCTATTGATTCGCGCAAAAGGTGCAGCCACGACACCTATTCCGGCCGAGAAAAGGTGCAATCCCCGCACGAAAAGGTGCAGCCACTGCACCTGAAGTATCCAGAAGGAACCAAGGAACAGAAGAGTGCGCGTAATCGCACCCCATTCACACCACCTACGGTGGCCGAGGTGGCAGCCTATGCGACCGAGCGGGGCTATCCCGATTTCGACGCCGACCATTTCGTGACATACTACACCGAGAACGAATGGCGCGACAAGGCCGGCAACCCTGTTCGATCATGGAAGGGAAAAGTGCTCACCTGGGGCAAGCGAGATCAGGAGCAGCGTAAGACCACGACGACGCCGAAGCGAGAGCCCCAGCGGGGAGACCCGGACTGGTACCCGACGGACGATGAGGTCGATCGGGTGATGGGATGGGGTCAATACGCAGGCACGGAGGCGACACTATGACACCGACCCAAGAGCATCTCCGACAGGATCGTACCGCCCTGGAAGCGGAACTGAAATCCGCAGGTGCCGAGATCCGCGGCACGGCGGTGAAATGCCCCTTCCACGCCGACGACCATGCCAGTGGCTCCATTTACCAGACGGACGGCGTCTGGCGATTCAAATGCCAAGTGCCGACGTGCGGCGTGGGTGGCGATCTGTACGACATTCGCGCCCGCGTGTCCGGCCGGCCCCTGGCGGAGGTGCTCAAGGAGGCCGATCCAGACGCGCGTCCCGCACAAGCTCCGTCAGCCAAATCTCCCAAAATCCATAAGACCCTGGGGGACCTGCGGCAGGCCGTCGCATGGGTGGCGGCGCAAGCCAGCCGGGAGATCGAGGTCGAGCACCCATATACCGATCCGGATTCCGGCCGGGTCGATCTGCTGGTCTTCCGTCTGTCCAAATTGACTGACCGGACCGACAAGAAATTCCTCCAGGCGCACCCTGTCCCCGGCGGCTGGTCGATGACCGCCCCGGAAAACCCGCCCCTCTACAACCGCGTTGGTATCCGGACCTCGAGTGACATCCTGTTCATCGAAGGCGAAAAAGCGGCCGACGCAATCAATGCCGTCGGACTGGTCGCGACCACGACGCCGATGGGAGCCGGCAAGGCACACCTGGCGGACTTGTCGCCCCTGGGCGGAAAGAACGTATACATCTGGCCCGACCCGGACGCCGCCGGAATCACGCACGGCAGACAGTCGGTGACGCTGCTGAGCAGATTGGCCCCGCCCGCAAAGGTCTTCTGGATCGACCCCGCGAGTCTCGACCTGTCGGGCAAGGAGGACGCCTTCGACTACATCGCGCAATGCCGCGTCGCCGCCATCGACCCGAAGCAAGCCATCCTGGACGCGATGTCACGAGCCAAGCGGATCGATGCGCTCAGTGACTACCGGGACCGGCAGGCCGCCATCATCCGCGGCGAACTCCGGCGCGTCCCCCTGCCCTGGCGCGAGCTGGACCGGCTGACGTGGGCCCTCCTGCCCGGCCGAGTGACCATCCTGGCCGGGTCCAAGGGCGCGGCCAAGAGTTTCCTGCTGCTGGCGTGTGTACGGTCCTGGCTGGACGCCGGGGAGCGCGTCGCCATGATGCTGATGGAGGGCAGCCGCGAGGAATATCTGGACCGCGCGTTGGCGCAGTTGAGCGGCGTCGCTGATGTCACTGACCCTGAATGGCAACGCGAACACCCCGACGAGGTGCGTACCGCGACCGATCAGTATGCCGAGGAACTCGCCCGGCTGAACGCGAGCATCACACGCTCGCCGATGGGCGCGACGATAAACGACGTCGCGACATGGCTCGAAACGGAAGCCCCCCGACGGCGGATACTCTGCGTCGATCCTGTCACCATGGCCGCGACCGTCAGCAATCCCTGGGATGACGCGAAAATGCTGATGGACCGAGCGAAACGCGCGGCCGAGTCACACGGGGGCAGCATCGTGCTGGTATCGCATCTGGCGAAGGGCGCGCAGGCCGGTGACGTGGACCGTCTTGCGGGTGGCGCGGCCTACGAGCGGTTCTCCGACTGCATCATTCAGCTTCATCGCCACGATGCCAAGACGTCCATCGTCCGGACCGATCTGGGAAAACTGGAAGTGGAGCATAACCAGACAATATTCATCGAAAAAGCGAGAGCCCCCGGAACTGGCTACCGGCTGGCATACACGTTCGCCGCCGGCGACAGCGGCCCCTTGGCCTTCACCGAACTCGGAATCATCGTGAAATCGAAAAAGGCATAAGCATGAACCACGCAGCCACCACCACCCAACGTCAGCAGGACCGAGAAGCCCATCGAGACCGGATCTTCCGCGCCGTAGCCGACTATGATAAGGCGCAGCATAGGGGCTCCGTCCAGATCGCTCAGAAACCGCATTCCAACGCAAAGAATCATAATGCCGAAATGACCATGGGTCCGTTGACCAGCGAAATGCCCCCATCGGGGCTTGTGCCCCGTCCAAGCCGGGCTCCGGTGTTCGTCCCCCCAGCACCGTCCCGGCTTTATCCGAGACAATCACACTCCATTGATAGGAATTCGAAATGAAAGACGAAATCAAACTCACAGCAAAACAATTCGAGAACCTCGTCCGCGAGGTCAGTCGTCACGTCACAGAGAATGCCCGGGCCATCGCCCGAGCCGGCGGAAATGTCCCCAATCTTTTGGAGGTCTTGGACTCGAAGACGGCCTACAGCATCGATGACTCGGGCAGGCTCAAGGTCACGTTCCTGGACGACAGCGGACGGGAGTCGATGTTGACGGCCAGTGACATCGTCACGAGCATCAAACTCCAGGGGATCTTCCCCAAATGTTTCGCCGAGACAGCGGGGACGCCTGAGCCCGCGACTCCGACGGCCGACACGCCGACGCTATCGCCGATCGAAAGGTTGAAAAAATACCACGCACAGCAAGCCGCCCAACAGACCACGAAAATACGATAACACGTATCTTGTTAAGGAAGGCCCAACATGACAAGCTCAATTGTCTCCCAAGTCATCAGCGACGGTCACGTCGTCACCACCTTTGCCGACGGCACGGTCACGAAGGTACCGATCCTGGACTCCGCACGACCCCCGAGGTGCAGGCCCGTCCCCCGGACATTCACGCCTGCCGAGATCCAGCGACTCGCCACGGCCAGCCCGCGCGAGCAGATGGAGCGAGGCCGAAGCAAGTGATCGTGTCGTAGGAGGGCGGCACAGGTGCGTGTGGACCCGCCGCCCGAGTTTGAGAGAGCATCATGCAGAGTGACATCAACAATGTGACCATCGCCGGGTCATTGGCTTCGCCGCCGACGGGGTCCTCGACCTCCAGCGGCACGCCGACGTGTCGATTCCTGCTGTCTGTGCGCCGTCACTGGGTCGGTCGCGATGGTCAACCCTGTGTATCGGCGGATCGAATCGAAGTGGCCTGCTGCGGCCATAGTGCCGCCGCCGTAGTGAAGTACGCCAAACTCGGGCTGCCCCTGCTGGTCACCGGTCGATTGGCCGTCCTGTCCGGTGACGATCAGCAC
>JBDKUU010000783.1:0-2227 GCA_039679525.1 Phycisphaerales bacterium
GAGCCGGTCGATGGCGGGCATCACCTTCGCGGTGATGACGCTGCTGGTCAGCGGCTCGAGCATGTTCGCGATGGCGAAGATCCTCAACCTGCTGCTCGGCTGGGACATGAACCACAGCATCTGGATCTCGTCCCTGACGGTCGCCATCTACGTGACGCTCGGGGGGTTGATCTCGGCCGTCTTCAACGAGGTGGTGCAGTTCTTCCTGATCTGGCTCGGGACATTGCTGGTTCCGATCCTGGGCCTGATCCAGTGCGGCGGGTGGCACAAGATGCTGGCCTTGGTCCAGGAGCACGTCAAGACCATCCACCCGTCGGTCCCGAACGCCGACTTCACGAGCCTGTGGCAGAACCTCGGCTCGTTCACGGCCAACCCGATGGGCATCGACTGGTTCGGGATGATCTTCGGACAGGGAATCGCCATCGGCTTCGCCTACTGGTGCACGGACTTCCTTCAGGTCCAGCGCGTGATTGTCGCCAAGGACCTTCGCGCCGCGCAGAACGGCACGATCATCGGGTCCGCGCTCAAGATGCTCGTGCCGCTGATCGTCACGATCCCGGGCCTGCTGGGCTTGGCCGTGCTGCTCAATCCGGATGGCACGCCGATGGTCCTGGTGCCCGAGAGCGATCCGCGGGCGATGATCACGCACCGCACCTTCAACGACGTGCTGCCGCTGCTGATGGGCCAGTACCTCGGGCCCGGCCTGCTCGGCCTGGGCGTCACGGCGATGATCGCCGGGTTCATGTCGGGCATGGCCGGCAACGTCAGCGCGTTCGCCACGGTCTGGACCTATGACGTTTACCGGCCTCTGATCGTCAAGAACGCCAGCGACCGGCACTATCTGGCCGTGGGCCGGTGGTGCTCGATCCTCGGCGTGCTGTTATCTATCGCCACGGCCTACATGCTGTTTCTCTTCTCGAACATCCTCGAGTACCTGCAGGTGCTGATCTTCTTCTTCATCGTCCCGCTGTTCGGAGTCGTGATTACGGGAATGCTGTGGAAGCGGGCGACGCCGGCGGGCGGCTTCTGGGGATTCTTCCTGGCGATCGTGTTCTCCATTTCCATGTGGGTGTTCGTCCACACGTTCCCCGAGGGCTATCGGCCGCAGCCGAGCGTGACGCTTCAGCGGCAGGAAGCCTCCGGCAAACCCTCGAAAGACGTGGTCCTCGGCGCGATTGAAACGACGACTGTCGAAGGACGTGAGAGAATCGCCAGGGTCGTGGTGGACAGCGGAACCATCGCAACGGTCAACGTCCCGCTCCCGCCGGAGTCGGTGAAGGCAAGGACGGAACCGGACGGCTCGGAGCGACTGGTGGTTCAGCAGGAACTGACGTTGCCGGCGACAGTCCCGCTCGGGGGCACGGAGGCGGAGCTGCGGGTGCTCGCGCCGGAAGTGCTGATGGCCGGGACGCAGAAAGCGGAGAAGTTCGGCGCCGACAAGGTGGCCGTCGTGTTGAAGCCCGGCGTCGTCGTGGCGGCCAAGAACGTGGTGCATTACTTCGCCCCCGCCGAGTTCAATTCGGCCCACGCCAAGTACATCGCCCGCTCCGAAAAGGCCAAGCCCATGGCGGTGAACGTGTACAGCGCGTTCTGGACGCTCGTGTTCTCCCTGATGGTGACGATCGGCGTGAGCCTGGTCACCAAGCCCAAGCCCGAAGCCGAGCTCAAGAACTTGGTCTACGGCACGACGCAGATCCCCGACGAGGGGCCGTGCCCGTGGTATCGCAACCCGAAGCTCTGGGCCGCAGCCGTGCTGGCCGCGCTGGTTGCCATCAACATTATCTTCTGGTGAGGACTAATCAGCTTCCGAAAAACTCAGGTTGGGCCTATATTATTCAAGGAAATCGGCCTTGGGAGTTCCTTGAATAATTCGGCCCGGTCATCCATGTGAAGCTCAAGCGATTTGGGAAGGAGAAATCGCACCGCCTGTTTTTCCTTCTTCAAGCAGGCCCAACCTGAGTTTTTCGGAAGCGTAGGAAGGAGCAGTCATGGATCAGGAAAAAGACATTCCGATCTGGTTCTTCATCGGCGTCCTGCTGACGATTTACGGCGTGCTGATCCTCGGCACCGGTCTGTATCATCTGATCGTTCCGCCGAAGCAGACGCTGGTCCTGGCCAATCTGCACGCCGACATCTGGTGGCCTCTGCTGTTGCTGGCCATCGGCCTGTTCTACACCATCCGTCACTGGCCGTTCAAACGCTCCGCCAAGCCGTGATGGACCGATGC
>JBDKUU010000784.1:0-2398 GCA_039679525.1 Phycisphaerales bacterium
ATCTCGGCCGCGGGCGTTCCGGCCTCGGGGAAGTAGGTGAACGCGCCCAACGCGTCGAATCGGGCCCAGCGAATGAAATCGAGCAACTCGTCGAAGTCCGCCTGTGTCTCGCCCGGGAAACCCACGATCACGGTCGTTCGCAGGACAATATCGGACATTGCAGCCCGAAGCCTTTCGACGAGCTTGTACAGAGCGTCCTTCGAATCGGGCCGCCGCATCGCCTTGAGCACCCGGTCGCTCGCGTGCTGGATGGGAATATCGAGGTAGTGGACGACCTTGCGACTGGCCGCGACGGTCTGGATCAACTCGTCGTCGATGCCGGTGGGATAGGCGTACAACAGGCGAATCCACGACAGCTCGGGGATCTGTTCCATCTGACGCAGCAAAGACGCCAGCGCGCCGGGAATCTTGAGGTCCCGGCCGTACATGGTCGTGTCCTGTCCGATAACATTCAGTTCCACGACGCCGGAGCCGGCAAGCTCCCGCGCCTCGTCCAGGACCATCTCGGCCGGCTTGCTGCGGAACGGGCCGCGAATCGCGGGGATGGTGCAGAACGAGCAGCGATGGCTGCATCCTTCGCTGATGCGAAGATACGCCGAGTGAGCCGGCCCGATGCGGAGGCGCACCCGATCGTCCGCGATGGTGGTCGGCGTGGGGCCGTGGAAGACCAGCGGCCCGTCGGCGGCCAGCGTCTCCTGGATGACCCGGACGATGGAGTCGCGATGCTCCAGGCCGACCACCGCATCGACGCCGCCGGCCTCGTCGAGAAGGGGTTCGCCCAGCCGCTGCGACAGACAGCCGGCCACGATCACTTTTTTAACATTTCCTCTCTTCTTATTCTCTATTGCCGCGTCGACGGCCTCGAGCGATTCGATCTGGGCCGGCTCGTTGACGCCGCACGTGTTGTTGACCACGACGTCGGCCTGCTCGGGCTCGGCGGCCAGCAGGAATCCCGCCTGCACGATCTCGGCCAGCATGCGTTCGCTGTCCACCATGTTCTTCGGGCATCCGAGGGCCACGAAACCTATTGTCACCGGCTTTTGTTTTTTCCTTGTCATATGTGAGTACATTAGCACGAAAAGGGGATTTGTTCACGATATTAATCTGGGCAACCTGGTTCGCCCGCATTTTTGTTAATCCGATCAAAATGGCCTTGACGATACTATTAGGTGCAATAGAATCCTTCTGTCTGCCGTCTACCTGCGCGGAAAGGAGGTTCGAAGGGTAGCACAACGTACGATGGAGCGTCGAGGTTCGTAGGTAGGAACGACTGGTGAAGGCCTATGGGGAATGACAGCCACAAGATCAGCCGCGGTGTGAGACTGTGCGTGGCTTTCGCTATTTTGGGGACGCTGGGCCTGGCGGGCTGTCATGATTGGCCCGACGAACGCGTCACCGCCATCGAAGCGCAGAACATCCTGAGGGAACTCAACAGCATCGACACCGCCAAGGAACCCAACATTCCGCTGGCGGACGTGTACAGGCAAGCCCCGAAGAAGGTCAAACAGATCGTCGGCGGCGCCGAGGAATGGAAGCTCTTCTACTTCGCCCGATACCACACGGCGGAAAAACTCCAGGGGATCATTCAGGAGCAGTTCTCCAGCAGGATCTTCGACGCCAAGGGCGAGAAATCGCAAACGGTCCCGAACTTCGCCGTCACCGCGAATCCCGCCACCAACCAGATCGTCGTCCGCGCCCTGACCGAGCAGGACGTCGACGCAATTCTTGAAGTGATCAAGGAAATCGACGTGCCTCCGATCCAGGTCCGGATCGATTGCATGGTCTCCGAAGTCTACGCGGATCTGACCGTGGACCGCCAGGTCTCGATGTTCATCGAGAACCTTTTCGGCGAAGGGGTCGCCTTGGGCGGCCAGGAGAACAACGGGTATCTCGCGTTTCCCGGCGCCTCGCTGCGAAGCGCGCCCCGGGAGAAGTTCGGCTTGAAGATGGGCGTCAGCCGCGGCGATCCGGGCCATAAGTTCGAGGCCCTCGTCGACGTGCTCGTGTCCCGCGGCTACATGAAGATTCTCATGAACCCGTCGTTGGAAGTGCTCAACGGGCAGACCGCGAAGATCCAGGCCAAAGAGCACATCCCGTTGCAGCAGATCACGATTCAGTCCGGCGGCTTCGGCGGAGAGACGATCCTCCGAACACAGACGGAATACTACGACATCATCGATTCCCTTCAGATTACGCCGCACGTGTACGCGGACGGCTCCATCGGCCTCAAGACCACCGCCCAACTGGCGGCCTACCTGACGCCCGAGGGCATCACGCAGATCCCCGTCGTGACGGAGCGAACGATCACCAACGACGAGAACCGCATCCGCCACGGCGAGAGCCTCATCATCGGCGGCATCCGCAAATCGGAGAAACGCGACGTCGTCCGCGGCGTTCC
>JBDKUU010000785.1:0-7625 GCA_039679525.1 Phycisphaerales bacterium
CGAGCGCGTTCGGCGTGTTGACGCAGATCGGGACGCAGGCGTCGCCGTCCCTCATGCGGCCGCAGTACGCGCAATTGCCGCAGCAGGGCGGCAACTGCCGTGACTCGTCGCTCGTGGCCCGTGACTCGTTGAAGAGGGGGCAGCCCGCGCACGCCGTCGCCAAAGCCTCGCATACCGCCGCCTGCCGGTCCGAACTCTTGCCGTCCTCCGTCTTCCGTCCTCTGTCCTCGGATTTTCGCCCGCCGTCCTCGATCATTTCTCGCGTCTCCATGGCGCTTCCTTTCTGTCGTTCCGGGAGTCGTCTTGACCTCTTGTAAGCGATAAACCCTATCGCCAACAAGGGTCTTCCGAGGGCCGCGGAACGACTGATGCGTCCCTCTATAATTGCCCGATGTTGCACGAATTTGTCGAAAAATTCGTGTTTTGGAGAACCCCGAAATCGCAGCAAGTCCCGGCCGGACAAGGAATAAAAAAAATTGTGCCCGGAGGGCGTTTTAGGGTCTCCAATAGATGCACGAATTTTGCTATTCCCAGCTTGAAAAAGGAGATTCTTTATGAATAGTCGATTCGTGGAGTAGGAATTGTTCTACGGGGCCTGCACGGACATCCATGGACCCGCACGGACATCCATGGACCCACACGGACGGGCACGGACATGGTCCGAGTAGACTGACAGGGCCCTAAAGAGTATAATGACACGGACCGATGGACAATCGGCATGGATGGTGTCACGCAAGCCCAGGGAAGCGGGCGGGTACGCATGGGGAACGGCTCGGATCGTTTGTGATTCCGCGCGATGGGAGGTTGAGAAATGGCATCCTCGACGTTGAGGCGTAAGGCAGGGGGACGGATTCTGCGCTGTTCGGCGCTGGTGGTTTCGTTGGCGATCCTGGCGGGGGCTTCGCAGGCCTTCGGCGGCTATTCCTATCAGACCCGCCAGACGGCTGACGCGCCCAACACGGCCAGGCAAGGTCACTTCGCGGCCCCGCTCGGCGACGGCCGGGTCGGCCTGTTCGGTGGAGTCGGCCGCACGGATGTGGAGTTGTTCGATCCCGCGACGGAGCAGTTCGTGACCAGCCGGGCCGCGCGGACGCTCGTGGACTTCGCGGGGGCCGCGCTGGCAAACGGCAACGTCCTGCTCGTCGACGGCCAGCACGACGGCGTCTTCGATTGGATGATCGAGCAGTACGTCAGCGTGCAGAAGACCTACTCGGGCGGGGCGGTCCGGTTCCCGGTTCTGGTACCGCTGCCCGACGGCAAAGTGTTCATCTGCGGCGGACAGGACGGCAACTCCCGGCCCAAGGGCGCGTGCGGCATCTTTGATCCTCGGGCACTGCAATTCGAGGGCGTGGGCGATCTGGCGACCGCCCGCGCGTTCCACACGGCCACTCTGGTCAACGACTATCAGGCGCTGATCGTCGGCGGGTATGGCTATGCCCCCGGCGCGTCGGCGCAGACGGCGTTGGATTCGATGGAGTTGATCGACACGAACGCGGGGCGGTCCGGCCGGATTCGTACGACGCTCCAGCAGGCGCGATACGCTCATTGTAGCGTGAGGCTGCCCGACGGGCGGGTCCTGATCCTGGGCGGCACGCAGTCGGACAAGCAGAACTGGCTCCAGAGCACAGAGGTCTTCGATCCCAACGGGGCCACGATAGTCGCGGGTTCGGCCCTGGGCCTGGGACGCAGCGGGGCGGTGACAGCGGCGCTGCCCAGCGGTCGCATCGCGATCTTCGGCGGCAACTACGACGCTCGGGCGGTCGAGATCTATTGCCCCGACACCGGGACGTTCGAGCTGGCTCCGAGTCTGATGCTCAGCCCGCGATGGACGGGTTTCACCGCGACGGGCTTGGACGACGGGGCGGTGTTGGTCGTCGGCGGCCGCGTGAACAACGGCTCCGAGACGCTCCAGAGCGCCGAGATCTTCGAAGAAGTCGAGACGGAGGCCCCGTCCGCTCCGGCGATGACGCTGGCTTCGATTCGCCAGCTCCTGACCGATCACGACCCGAACGTGGTGGCCGAGGCGACCGAGTGGCTCGAAGGCCTGGGTCCGCAGGTCACGCCGATCCTCGAGACGCTGACCCTGGAGGCGTCGGACGTGGCCCGCAAGGCGACGAGCATCCTGGAGACGATCGACGCCGGCAGCTATCCCGAGGCCTGGTGCGTGGAGGTCTGGGACGCCACCGGTCGGCAGGACACCGTGTGGCTGGACAGCTTCGACTGTCCGGCTCAGTACGACGCGGCCAATCCCGACCAGCACATTCGCTCCATCGAACGAGTGACGGAAGGGGCGGACTTCACGCACTTGGTCGTGCGGTTCCCGACGTACGCGACGTATGAGGCCCGCGTGAAGCTGTTCAACCTCGTCGGCTGGACCCGGATTCCGAAGGTGGTCCTGGGCGAGAGCCTCACCGAGCAGGAACTGGCCCGCGTGGTCGGCCCGGCTGGGAAATAACGCCGCGGGGCGGCCCTCTCATCCGCATGTCCACAATCCCTTTTCCAGGGACATCGCCCTTGGTGCGCGCATTTGAAGGGAACAGCGCTCGTATCTCGCGCATCTGAAGAAGCGACCGGAGCAGAATGCGGCGAGGTTCCGGACCCGAGGCGCCGCTCGCAGACGCGGATCGAGCGGCCAGTGGCGAAGGAGTGCGGACATGAGAGGCTATTGTCTCCCCATCATCGCGGCATTTGTGGCATTGTCCCTGTCGGCCCGGCCCGGCGGCGCGGTCGAATTCGCCGGCGGCACAGGCGAGCCGAACGATCCCTACCAGATCGCCACGGCCGCGCAGTTGAGAATCGCTGCTTCGGCACGGCGGCTTTCGGATGGCCGAGGAGGCGGGACCGCTCCGGACACGGGTTTGACGAGCCGGCACTTTGCGCTTGTGGCTGATATCGATCTGGACCCCTGTCTTCCTGGAGGGCAGGTGTTTTACGAGCCATTGCTGGCGTTGACGTCCGGGAGTCTCGATGGCCGTGGGCACAAGATCCTCAACCTCCATATCGGTGGATGGGGCAGTGGTCCGGGAGTGAATCTGGGGCGTGATGCAGTCGTTCGCGACATCGTTTTTGAGCGGGTTGTTGTCGACGGAGACGGCAGCGTTCTGACTTATACGAACGAGGGCTGTGTTGCCAACTGCTCTGTGGAAGGGGCCGCGTGCGGCATGGGGCTGGTCGCGGAAAATCGGGGCTTCGTCATGGGGTGTTCCGTCACCGCCGAGCCGGGCGGAACCTGCGGTTTGGCTGTGAAGAACTCGGGGAGCATTTTCTTTTCGTACGTGTCCGGCGGGCGGGCGACCGATGGCGGTCTGGTTCGCGAAAACTCCGGAATCGTCTCCGACTGCTACAGCACGGCTACCGTGTTTGGGAAGTCGGTGGAAGGTGGACTGGTTGGCACGAATAGCGGGGAGATCTCTCGCTGCTATGCCACAGGGAATGTGACGGCGTCGGGGACGGCAGACTCTCACGAATGCTTGGCAGGCGGACTCGTGGGCAAGAACTCCGGGATGATCTCGAACTGTTACGCTCTGGGACGGGTCTCTGCTTTCGGATCCGGCAACGGTCACAACTATGCAGCCGGAATTGCGGCTGTCAACAGTGGTACAGTCTCCGATTGCTACGCTGCGGGAGGGGGCGGGAACCCGTTGACCGGAGATGCCTACTCCTCTGGGCTTGTCCTGAACTCATATTTCTTCTTCTTTTGGGATGTGGCCGAAACCGACAATGGTTTTGGGATTCCCTTGACGGATCGTCAGATGCGACAACAAGGCAGCTTCATCGGCTGGGACTTCCGGGGCTCCAATTTGGATGGATCGGGCGAGATCTGGACCATGCCGCAGGAGGGCGGCTATCCGGTTCTGGCGATGATTCAGGAGCCCGCGATTCACGGCAGTGGCACGGCGGAGGATCCCTATCTGATCGAGTCCGCCGATCAGTTCCTGGCGATCAGCCGTGATGCGGGGGCGACTTACCGCTTGACGAGCGACATCAATCTGGAGGGTCGATCCTTTGCACTCCCGATCATTCCGATCTTCTGGGGCCGTCTGGACGGCGACAACCATACTGTGGCGAACGTCACATTCACGGGAGCGAGGGACGCGGGTCTTTTTGGCATCCTGTACTCCGGGGCCGAGATCAGTCGTCTGAAGGTCGCCGGCGTGCATGTCGAGAATGCTGTCGAAGGTGCTGCGGGATCGCTGGGAGTCCTGGCTGCACGTAATCACGGCAGAATCTATGCCTGTTCTGCCAGTGCAGACTGCGGGTTTCGCAGCCTTGGGAACATCGACTGCATCGGCGGATTGGTTGCCGTCAATGAAGCTGATGGTGCGATTCGCCGTTGCCTCATCTCCTGGGCAGCCATGGGAAAGTTCGATCGGGGCGGTTTGGCCTGCTGGGGAGGAATTGCCGGACACAACCTCGGCAGCATCGCTGAGTGCCGCGCGTCTGCGTTGGTGGGCGGGGAGATTGCCCGGTGTGCTGTTCTTGTGGGGCAGAACGATGGGGTTATCGTGAACTGCTATGCTGACGGCTACAGCGACATCGCGGGTTTGGTCTATTCGAATCGTGCTGAGATCACGAACTGCTATGCGGCCGTCCGTGTCTTTTCTGGCAAGGGCAAGGCCGGCCTTGTGACGGAGAATCTGGGAGGTGCGATCGTGAGTTCCTACCTCCTGGCCCAAGCGGCTGGCGGCGGGCCGGACAACGGTTTAGGGGTCGTTCTCTCGGAGGTCCAGATGCGGTCCCAAGCCAGCTTTGACGGCTGGGACTTCGATGGCGTCTGGACGATCTGCGAAGGGCGAGGGTATCCGCGTTTGAGATGGGAGGGGGCGGTCTGCGAGCCGTGAGCGGCCGCTGAAGGGTGAAAATCGTGGCGATGGGAAGGAAAAGGCCGAAATCCCGCACTTTGCGCCGGTGAAAGGGTATAATCGGCAGAGGAACGGGTCTTCTGCCATCGAGTTCTGCTGACGTACGCACTAACGAAGCCATCTGATCCTTGCGTTTGGAGGATGCAACCATGGCTCTCTGGGAGGTGCTGGTGTCAGTTTGGGTCTTGTCGGGGGTGCTGGCCTACTTCGCCACGGAGTTGGCTGTCCGCCACTGCGATCGGCAAGTCTGGGACTGGGGAATGCGGGAGTTCGCGTTGGTATCCTGTGTCCTGCTCGGCCCCTTCTACCTGCTGATCTCGGCGGAATTGCTGCTCTTTTCCCTGATCGGCGAGGGCCTCGCCCACGACAAAGTGCGGCACTACAAGGACTCATAACTCTCCGAGCCCGGCGGCGGCCCGCACATTTCACGCCAGACCCGCACGGGGGCCTGACCCGGGGATGTCCTATGGCTCGACTCGCCTCCCGACAGCCCCAGTCTCCGACCATGCCATCGTTTGCGGTATTTGCATCGATTTCCGTCTCCCCCGACGCGACAAGATAGGGGCCCTGGGCAAATGGGTTTTTTGTTGACAGGGGGGCGGTTTGACTTTAGTATAAATGCGTTGGAGCCGAATACTTACGACGGCTTGTTGTTTGTAACCGTCACGAAGGGATTGGGCTGCCCGACTGCAATCGCCGCGAGGTAGGGGTCTTATGCACCGCTGGTTCACGCCGGGTGCAGTCGGGCACAATCCTGAAATGGGCAACGGGAAGGAATTTGGAGACGTCTTGATGTTGAGCGGACGAACCCTCGCGTGGATGCTGATTATCGGATGTTTCTTCGTCGGGGCCGGTTTTGCACAGAACGAGCCCCAGTCCCCGGCCGCTGCCACCGGCGTCCAGCAGCCCTCCCGAAGCCTGGCGGACAACTGGAACGATTTCCTGCACTACACCAAGATCGGCCGGCTGGACTTGGCCAAGGCGTACGCCCAGGCCGTCCTCCAGAGCAATCCGGACCCGGCCGAGCTGTTCAAGCTCGTCGAAGAGAATCAGCAGGGCTATCAGGTGGCCATGAAGGCCGCCGAGAACGCCCATGACGAGGAACTGGCCAAGCTGACCCAGCAGGTTCTGGCGGTCGTCGACCAGGGGCGGTTCCTCAGGCGGACCGAGCCCACGCTGATCGTCGAAGAGATCCAGCGGCTCAGCACGACCATCCGCGGCAAGATGACGGCCACGCGACGGCTTCAGGATGCCGGCGAGTACGCGGTGCCCTTCATGGTCGACGCGATGAACGAGGCGATCCGCAATCCCGCCTACGAAGTCAAGCTGGCGGACCTGATCGAGGTCCTGCCGAAGATCGGCCGGCCGGCGATTCGGCCGTTGGCCGCCGCGCTCCAGACCGACAGCGACCAGCTCAAGGCCGAGATCGTTCGGGCCATGGGCCGGATCGGGTATCCCCAGTCGCTGCCGTACCTCAAGCTCGTCTCCGAAACCTCCCAGTCGATGGACCTGAGGAATCTGGCGAATGAGAGCATCCGCCAGATCGATCCTCGGGCCGCCGCTGCCACCGCCGCCGCGATGTTCTACCAGCTCGGCGAGCGGTACTACTACCACGATGAATCCCTGGCCCCGCCCGTGGACGTGAACTTCGCGAACATCTGGTTCTGGGACGGCCAGGCGGGCCGGCTGATTCGCACGCCGGTGGACCAGGCTTATTTCCATGAGCTGATGGCCATGCGGTGCTGCGAGTGGTCGCTGCGGTCGGACGAGCAGTTCGGCCTGGCGATCGGCCTGTGGCTGGCGGCCTTCTTCAAGGCCGAGTCCACCGGGGTCCCGATGCCCGAGTATTTCGGCGAAACGCACGCTACCGCCTCGGTCTACGCGACGACGGCCGGCCCTGAGTACCTCCATCAGGCCCTGGCCCGCGCGGTCAACGATCGCAACGCCGCCGTGGCGCTGGGGGCCGTCGAGGCCTTGGCGACCACCGCCGGCGAAAAGTCTCTGATGTACACCCTCGGACCGTCGCAGCCCTTGCTGCAGGCCCTGTCGTTCCAGGATCGCGCAGTCCGCTACAGCGCGGCGATCGCCATCGGCAACGCCGGCCCCCGACAGGAATTCGTCGAGAGCCGCATGGTCGTTCAGAACCTGGCGGAGGCCCTGGCGAGAAGCGGTCAACAGGCCGCATCGATGGGACCCTGGTCGCCGGAACTGGCCGAGAGCTACGCCCTGCGGTCGGTCCAGGCGATGTACAAGCTCGCCATCAGCCGCAATCCTGTGATCGATCTGATGCAGGCTCTGCCGGCTCTCGTGGCCGCGACGAAAGATCAGCAGCAGCAGATCCAGGTCCTGGCTGCCCAGACCCTGGCTTACCTCAACAGTCCGAATGCCCAGCGGGCCATCGCGGACATGGCGATGGACGCCGCCCTGGAGATGCCTGTGAAGATCGCCGCGTTCGAGGCCCTGGCCGGGTCCGCCAAGCTCTACGGCGACCTGCTGCCCGACGCGACCGTCACGGCGATGTACACGCTGATCCAGTCCGGCGAAACGGATGCGACGATCCGGTCCGCTGCGGCCGCCGCCTACGGGGCTCTGAACCTGCCCAGCCAGAAGGTCAAGGACCTGATCCTCGACCAGGCCAAGAGCTGAGCGCGTCTCTCATCTCCCGATTCGGATTGCACGCCTGTCGCTTCCGACGGCATCGATCCCCGTCCGTCACGCGGATGACGGCCGATGTCCGCGCCCCTGGAACTCCGAACGGCCCTC